>DAUW01000090.1 GCA_002505355.1 Euryarchaeota archaeon UBA229
ATGGCGTATTCGAGCCTGCCTTCGACAAGGAGGGTTAAGTCGTAACAAGGTATCTGTAGGGGAACCTGCAGATGGATCACCTCCTAAGAAAACCGGAGGCTGGAGCCCTTTTGGGTTCCAGTCTCCACTTTTTTATCGCTATAACAGTTTACTTTTTACACTACCTTTGCCGCTATTAAGTCGGACAATTTACTACTGATAGATTGCCTGAATGTTAACAAGCACAGCTTTGGTGCTTGAAGATTTACCGTAATGCTAGCACCTCTGTTGAAGTGAACCTCATCCCAGCCATCTGGAACTACATAACCCCGATGCATATCAGAAGTTATCACGGTGTTTTCGCTTGTCCAATCATACCATGACCATGAATCTTCATTCCGTTGCTTGTGTGAAATCTCCCTTGAGACAACGAAATAGTGGGTATCAGTCTCATCTTGATTTACTTTCTTTCTAAGTTCTTGCAGGGTATTCTCCTCGAGAATATGGTTTAGCCATGCACCTTGTCCAAGCCAGGTTGAAAACACTATGCCGCTGCTTTGCTGATGGCATTTCTTACCGTCTCTTCGTAGATGGTATTTACTTGGTGCATACTGGTGGGTATTAGCGACAATAAGATCGTTCATCGCCGGATCTGTAGTAAACCGATTACCAGAGGTCGTATCGATGATTGCTTGTAATCTCGGAATTTCGTTTATTATTGCCTCGCCTTTCAAGGCAACTACAATATCCTCGGCAAAAGTATGGACGTTTGAGTCCATGTAAAATCCAAAACTACCAGTAGGGTAGTCTTCGGCTGGATGTGAGTTAACGCCAATAACTGGTGTATCAGCATCAATGTTGTGCGATATACTGGTTAATGTCCCATCACCGCCCAAAACAACGACCAAATCACGACCGATGAAATCAGCTCGCGTTACTTTTTCACGAGCAGTTAAATCAAAGGTCACATCGAATACTCCGCTAATATCATGCAGTATTTCGGTAATTTTTTGAAGACTATCGTCGTGAACCCGCTCAAAGTTTTTTTTGAAAACGACAAGTAGGTTAGTCAAGAGGGCCGCCTCATGTATGGCACCTGCTCTTCCTTCTTCAAGACCACCATCTACTCTGTTGGTTCATACGAGGCTTGAAGTGGTTGGACTTTCTGACAACACCATGCAACCTGGACCTTGGGACGAAACGGTGGACTCAACTGGAGAAACGGAACTGCTGATCGATGGACAGACCGCACAAATTTCGACTGGATTCGGCAATCAAGTGATAATGCTGCAACCACCCTCGAGCGCAGCCAAGGTGATTGGGATATTATTGATAATATGGGGCGCAATTAACTCCGTTTTTCTCCTACTAGCAGGTCTTGGATGGTCTGATTCAGAGATAAGGGCACAGCAAGGCATTGACGGAACCGGTATTGTGCTGAACATTCTTTCCGGAGTCGTATCGATCTCAACCTCGATAATCGGCGGCATTTGGATGATGAATTATCAGAGAAAGGGCGTATATTTAGTCCTGATAGGAATAATAATCGGATTTTTGTTTTCAATAATTCTCAGTTTCACCGGTTCGACAGACGCTGCGGCACAAGATACAGGACTAAACGAGTCTGTGGTTTCAAGCATTGCGGTTGGCATCAGTGCAGTTTGCAGCGCAGTTTGTGGCTTGATTGTCGCAATTCCGTTGATGATATCTAACAACGGCTTGGACGATTCAAAATTATTTGGCTGATTAACAACATTAATGGCTCTCTCTACTTAGCGATGGCTGATGATAGAAGCCCTCAATCTTCAGTCTGGCTCTTTCAAAATGGTGTTGCCATATCGTTGGCATGGCTGGCTAGCATACGTTATTTTTGGCATAATTGCCTTGTTTGGCATAGCTGTAGTAATGAGCGGACTGAGTGGTATAACAGAAGACCTTGTGTCGGGATTTTTAATCACTGGTTTGGGACTTCTGGGCCTTGCCGTATTTACTCCCGGGTCGCACGAAAAAGATCTGCATGACATTAGGCAACAAGCCATCGATCCGGCAGAACTGGAAGCTAAGGCGCAACAAAGCGGTCTAACGATAGACAGTTGGTTCCTTCGGCAAACTACCTATGTACCAACAAATGATCCCAATGATTGGATCCTTCCTGCTCCCGGGCCCGCCTCTTGGAACACTGATGATCGCTATGCTGCAGATGCAGATGGCCAACCAATACCTGAACATCCTGTCAGGGTTGGGACACCAGTTCCAGCGAGTTTTAGTCTGTATGGTATATTTGGCACATCCGCTGTGTTGTGTCTCATACTTGGTGCTGGTGTAGGGATTTCCCTGGTTGACAAGCAAGATAGTAAATTCATGGTGATTGGATTTATTTCATTAGTGGCGATTATCTGGCTGATTTTGGGTTGGTTGCGAGCAAAAATGCTGAATCAGATGATTGATACTCCGACATCCCTGGTTAGATCTGTGGCGGTTGGTCACCACGAGTTGGTAGGACAAGTTCGGCCGTCACACGAAGGAGTGCTGAGAGTTGTAGTCGATGGTAACGAGCGGATGTTCATGGAAAATATGGTTGCCTATAATTGGACTTACGAGCAACACCAAGAGAGAACTGTGAGAACTAAAGAGGGATCAAGGACTGAGCGAAGGTGGGTAACCATACGCTCCGATTCAGGAGGCTGTCCGTTCATGCTTCACGATGGTACCGGAGGGATAAGGGTAAATGGACATACATTCAAGCGTAGTGATTATGGTGGCTTTCTCAAGCGTTGGGATGGGGCGTTTGCTGAGACCTTAGGAAAGCAGTTTATGTCATCGCTAGTGGCTGGTGTTTTGGGTGGTTGGCGCGTAATTGATCATCGTTGGACCCTCTATGGCATCAAACTAGGTAATCCAGTGTATCTTATGGGAGAAGTCAAGCCTAGATCAAGAGCAGATATCGATGCGGAGAACCTCGATGGCACGATGCAAAATAGCATAATTGAGGTGTGGGGTGATAGTGACGGTGTTGGTCAAAAGGTGACATTAAATCGCGGAACTGAATTATCAAATATTGGCCGCTCAAGGTCGACAGTTGAGATGATTGCGCTGCCAATGCTGTTATTCTTGGGTGCTATTTGTCTGCTTGCTCTTGCATGAAGTTCAAAGCCTTGTTTCTATTAGAGGGTCCATGGAAGAAGTTGTGATAGTGGGTGGGGCAAGAACTCCATTTTGCGAATGGCATAGCGGTAAGCGTGGCGATGGGCAGCCCGGAGGCTTGTTGAAGGATTACAGCGCGCTAAAATTGGGTGAAATTGCCATACAGGGAGCGCTGGAGAAAACCAATACATCTCCAGCGCAAGTAGACCATGTGGTCATGGGTTACGCGCTACAGACATGCGATCAAGCGATTTTTGGAGCCCGGCATGCTGGTTTAGGGGCTGGTATTCCACAGGAAGTTCCAATGCTAACCTTGTCAAGGATTTGTGGCAGTGGTGTTCAGTCAATTGTTACTGGTGCGCAGATGATTATGCTCGGTGAGGCGAGCACAGTTGTTGCCGGTGGTATGGAAAACATGTCTCAGGCGCCCCATGTCCTACGCGGCATGCGTGACACCTACAAATTGGGCAGACCACCCCGGGAGGGCACGGTTTTGGAAAAAAATATGGAAGATTATTTGTTCACGAATTTACTTGATGGGATGTGTGGTTCATTCATGGCACAAACCTCCGATGAAATATGTAAGCGCAAAGGTGTAACGCGCGAGGAAACAGATGAGTTTGCTGCACTGTCTCACACTAGAACGGCCAAGTCAATTGACAATAATGTGTGGGAACAAGAAATTGTTATGGTCGGTGATGTCGGTCACAAAGACGAGGACCATGTGGTTCGCGGTAGCACAAAAGCTACGCTTGCAGAACTAAGAACTGCTTTCGGTCCTGATAGTCTAGTAACGGCTGGCAATGCTTCAGGTGTAGTCGATGGCGCAGCGGCAATCGTGATTAAATCAGCAGCACAAGCCGCTGCTGATGGGGATAAGCCACTGGCGAAAATAATCAGTTGGGGTATTGTTGGTCTGGAGCCGGCAATTATGGCATATGGACCAGTACCCTCATCCCGCAAGGCACTGGAAAAAGCCGGACTGACAATCGAGGATATCGATCGTTGGGAGATAAACGAGGCTTTTGCTGGTCAAGCGGTGGCGTGTGTGAAAGATTTGGGCTTAGACATCGAAAAAGTCAACGTAAATGGTGGGGCAGTTGGTCTAGGCCATCCACTAGCTGCTACCGGAACAAGGTTAGTTCTAACACTAGCCCATGAACTAAAACGCAGTGGCGGCCGCTATGGTGTGGCAACTGCCTGCATTGGTGGCGGCCAAGGCATCGCAATGGTTATCGAATCAGTATGAAACTAAATTAGCAAATCAATTACATAATTCAACCAGGTCACAGACAAAACAACGATAAATAACTTGATTAGGATATCTTCAGTAAATATTCTAAAACCAAGTATGGCACCAATCTTTGACCCACCAAAATTGGCAACGACAAGAACAGCCAACAGATAAATTTCCTCGTATAGTTTATCGGTTTGATAACTATCAAGTAAAATGAAGTGCGCTAGCACTGCAAATGGCACTACTATCATCATTATGTTCAGACTTGAGCCAATGGCTTTTCGGGTTTCTAAATTGCCAAAAAATTTCATTGCAGGGACGTAAATCATGCCGGCGCCGATAGCCATAACACTCGACAAAAATCCGCCAAAGGATGCCAGAGCCGTCATCTTACCAAGTTGCACTTCTCGGCCATTTACTATCTGATTGGATGACTGTAAAATCCTAGTAATCATCTTGAATATTACAAAACCAACAACTAAAATGCTGAGAATTTTGAAAATAGACTTAAATTGAGCTCCACTTATCAGCACAAAGAATACTCCAACCATCGCACCAGGTATGGCACCCCATAGTGCGATGCCGGTTAATTCATCATCAACATATGACTTTTTTCGATGCTCAAAACCGCTACCATAACTGGTGACCGCGCTAAGTAGCAGTGATACAATTATCAACCGTTGATCTAACTCCCAACCGCCGACATAATGGAATAAAGGGACGTATAAGATTCCACCACCAAGACCTAATGGCGCAAATAAGACTCCGATTATTAGAACGCCAATTATCATCAAAAACGATTCAACCAACAATTCAAGGCCTCAATTAATAGGCACCTAAATTGCAATAGTATTTATTCTATTTTGGCTCTTAGTCGATAGAAAAGGCTCTTAAAGCGATAACTACTGGTTCTCTTATGGAAGTACTAATCATTGGATTACTTGTTATTGGAGTTATTTTCTTATTCTTCATTTTTTGGTTTTTTTCAACCTGGAACCGATTAGTAACGCTCGAGGAAAACGCCATTCAAGCGTGGTCAAACATCGATGTTCTACTCAAGCAGCGTTACGACATGCTACCTAATCTAGAAAGAGCTGTAAGCAAATATGCATCACACGAGAAAGAATTATTCATGGAATTTGCTAAAGCCCGACAGATGGCTGCGGGTGCCCTACAGAACAACGACATAAAGGGTGTATCTGCGGCTGAATCGATGATGGCAAACATGATGCCAAAGATCACTGCAGTGGCAGAAGGCTATCCAGAATTAAAAGCAGATTCTAGTTTCCTCAACATTCAGAATGAATTAGTATCGATAGAGAATCAGGTAGCTGATAGGAGAGAGATGTATAATGCAGCCTCCACTAATTTTAACAAGGCGATACAAATGATTCCAACAACCTTTGTAGCCTCCATAAAAGGCTGCCAGAGAAGAGATTTGTTCGAGGTCCAAGGCGTCGCTAGAGAAGCCCCAACATTATTTGCCTGAGTGAATAATTAACCATAAAGTGGTTAGTATGTTTGTTATTTTCGGCTCTAGTGGGCTCGGTTTGAGGCTGGCAAAGTGGTGCTCAGCAAGGAAAAGCTGTACGCTCATTGGATTAGCAAAGGATTTACCGATTGGCGAAGTTTTGGAAAATTGTGAAATCATTACTCTTCCAGAACCATTACCCTTGGTAGATTTGCCAATCACCAGTAATTCACCCACCGCAATTCTATACCTTGATGAAAAATCAATCGCTGATGCCGAACCATTGGAAGTAATCAAAAGAAAGTGGCCCAATACACCGATACTCACCACCATTCCAATAGAAGGTGATGGGTATGACTTGATTAGTATTGATGACATCTCATTCTCAGCGATGCAGGATAGGATTCGCGGATGGGAGAGAAAAGAGGGCGCATTGACTTTAGAAAATTACCTAAGTTCCCTGTCAGAAAACAGTAATGTGACGATATTCTGCCACGATAACCCCGATCCAGACGCACTTGCCTCTGCGTTAGCGATGAGTGAATTATTCCTAAGTTATGGCCATAAAGCACAGATTGTTCATGGTGGTATGATTGAACATCACCAAAATCAGGCGATGGTAAAAACCCTTGAAATCCCAGTTAGGAGGTTAATTTTGGACTGGGAAATAACCGATTTAATCAAAGAATCAAACACTATCGTCGCAGTTGACTTCCACCGGCCCGGGGCAAATAACATAATGCCAAAAGATTGCATTCCACATATTATTATCGATCACCACTCTGTTGATGAATTGGTTACTGCGGATATAGCAATGGTTAGTTCCGAATATTCGTCAACCTCATCAATGGTTGCGTCATTATTGATGAGTAGTGATTTTGAAATGAATTCAAGAGTTGCTACGGCTCTAGCATTTGGTATCAAAACAGACACGCTTGGATTTACCCGAGATTTTAATGCCGTTGATATTAGAGCGCTACTTTATATCAACGCCTGGGTTGACAAAGATAAACTCAGGGCCATTGAAAATCCTCCAAGGTCAATTGAGGCGCTCGAATCATTTGCTACGGCATTGAATAATAAATTACACACTGATGGCTTAATCTTAGCTCCAGTACAAAATCTAACCAACCGAGATTCTCTGGCACAAATAGCAGACTTTCTTTTACCGACTGAAGGAATTGAAACGGTAGTAGCGTTTGGTATAAGGCGTGGTAAAGTTATACTATCGGCCAGATCGAATAAATCAGAATTACATGTTGGAAAAGCACTCTCAAGTAACTTCCCAGACGGTCTTGCTGGAGGGCATAAATCTCTCGGCGGCGGTCAGATTCCTCTTGAAATAATACTCCCAAGGGCAGTTGAAAGCGAGGATGAATACCTAAGTTTAGTAATGGAACAAATGAAGGTCAGGTTGCAAAATATATTTACTGATTGAGGTGGAGACTATTACGGACTCAATGATTGTAGAGATAAATCCCAACCTAAGGCTATTGGGAACTG
Organism: Euryarchaeota archaeon UBA229; assembly: GCA_002505355.1. Lineage (GTDB taxonomy): Archaea > Thermoplasmatota > Poseidoniia > Poseidoniales > Poseidoniaceae > MGIIa-L1. Next base: position 7,335 of record DAUW01000090.1, read on the forward strand.
CTCATATATCAAGGAAAAGTGTTGAGGCTGTTAAGCATCAAATCGCAGAATTTGAGCCAGATGTTGTGGCTGTTGAACTTTGTAAATCAAGATATGAATCGCTGGTCACCGGGCGTAGACTCGATAAGGAAGGGTTGCTGAAAGTGATTAAAGAAGGTAAGGCGCCATTAGTGTTACTACAATCGCTACTTGCTGCAGAACAGCGTAAACTTGGTCTAGACGAAGGTCAACAACCCGGTGCGGAATTACTTGAAGCAGTGAATATATCTGAATCAATGGGCATAAGAGTTGAATTAATTGATCGGGATATTCAAACAACACTGCGAAGAGCATGGCGAAAAATGAGGCTGCGTGAAAAGTTCAGGATAATTTACTCAATGCTGGGCGACGATGATGAAGAGGCTGATGTTAACCTAGATGAAATACTCGAAAGTCGTGATATTCTTTCAGATTTGATGAATGAATTAAAGCAATTTTCTCCTGGTGCAGGTGAGGTACTGATTGACGAGCGTGACGAGTATCTCGCTCAAAAAATTAGAAAAATCGACCCTAATAAGCGAACATTGGCAATTGTTGGCGCAGGGCATTTGAGTGGGATAGAGCACCATTTGACCACTGGTTCACAAATTGATAGGTTAGATGATTTATCGCTAGTTCCGAACCGTTCAGTGGTCTCAAAGAGTATCCCCTGGCTGATACCAATGTTTGTGTTTGGGTTGCTTGGTTTTTTGCTTTATCAAGGTGACAGTGTAGACGTTGTTGAGTTATTTACGGTCTGGACATTTGCCAATGCCGTGTTGGCAGCAATTGGTTGTATAATCGCTAGAGGACATATTTTTGCGGTCTTAACTGCGGCTTTGGCCTCTCCTATCACCTCTTTGAATCCAACATTAGCCGCAGGTTGGTTTGCCGGCTATGTTCAACTCAAAGTCGCAGAACCGACAGCAGAGGACCTCCAACAATTTCTGAAACTGGAATCTTTGGGTAGTTTTTGGAGCAATAAAGCTGGCAGAGTATTACTAGTAACTGCGTTGACTAATCTAGGCAGTATGCTGGGTGCTTGGGTTGCGGCCGCAGGCTTAATTGGTGGAATTTAGTCGATTAATGCTTGAAGTACTTTGAACAAATCATTATGCTCATCTATGTCATGTACTCTAAGAATGTCAACGCCATTCATGGCGGCGAATACTGATGACCCCAACGTTCCGGATAGTCTATCACTAGCTGCGGATTTATTAGTTATTAGACCAATAACAGATTTGCGTGAGATGCCCCAGAGTAAACTCAATCCTGAGGACTTAAACCTCCTAACAGCCTTCATTAGCGCAATATTGTGGTCGTGAGTTTTACCAAAGCCGATTCCCGGATCTATCACAATCGATTGTTTACTGTGCCCTCGTTGAATTAATAATTCTGCTTTTTGTTCCAAGTAACAAGCAACCTCCTCAACAACATCTTCGTAGTTTGGTTCTTCCTGCATATTTTGCGGTTCGCCCTGCATATGCATTATGCAAACATCACAACCGGTCTCGATGACTAATTCAATCATCTTGCTATCTCTCAAGCCCGATACGTCATTTATCATATTAGCACCATTTTCGATTGCTAACCTTGCCACTTGGTGATTCATGGTGTCAATTGAGATAAATACCTCGGGAAAACGCTCACGAATTTCTCTAATTACTGGAATAACTCTTTCTATCTCTTGCTCTATAGAAATCTTCTCAGCACCTGGACGGGTTGATTCGCCACCGATGTCAAGCCAATCAGCACCGTTTTCAATCATTTGCTTGGCTTTATCGATTACATTTTCATGCGTGACCCGTGATTCTGAATAGAATGAATCTGGAGTGACATTTAGGATACCCATTAGTGATGGCCTGGCAATCCTATTTGGGATAATCGGGTCAAAATCACGCACTCCGCTTGTTGAATCAGGTGATAAGTTCCCACTCATTGGTCGCTCCAGTTCGAGAGATTTGATAAGTTGTGACCTTCAAGGGCGGTTAATGTCGGGAGCGAATGACATGGATTCAGAACAGAGAATCCATGAAGATTCTTTAGAATCAAATAACTCAGTCGTCGAATATAGCGAGGAACTTGCTGACCGATTAATCAGCCGTCTCAAGCCAGAAGACAATGCCTCAATACTGAAGATGATTGCTAATAAAGCGTATTTTAGCGGTGGTCTGGGAACGATAATTCTCGTATTTTGGTGGTTGACTGTCGATACCGGTAGCGATGATTTATCGACAGGTGTATCAACATTTTTCAACCTAGATTTTTCGCAAGTTGCGTTAACTGTGATCGGTTTAGGATTAATATCAGCATTACTCCGAGACTTCAGCCGCGAGTTAGGGAAATTAGCACCGGCATTGATTTCAGGAGCCCTGATAATACTGTGTTGTTTGTATGTACTAGAGCCTGTAGCATTAGGTTTCTTTACCGATGAGATAACAAGCTCTGACGGGATTTGGCGAACAGCCAGACTTGCTTTGCTTTGGCTAGGCATTACCTATTGTGCCCATTTGTTGGTTGATGCTTCTTTACTAGCTTGGCTCAAGAAATTCTGTGATTCGAAAGGACTTAACATTGAACCACTCGGTGGTCGTGGCGAATCTGCAAGCGGCCTCCTTGAGGATTAGTGCAAGTATAATCGATGGTATTAACATGGTAGAATCAGAAATCGAAGTATTAAGGCTGGGTCATCGGGTTGGAAGAGATCCAAGGATCACCACACACCTTGCTCTCGTCAGTCGCGCCATGGGAGTCAAGAAGTTCACCTTGGCTGGCGATAAGGATGAGAAATTATTCGATAATATCGATTCAGTGAATGAACGCTTTGGCCAAGGAATCGTGTGTCGTCACGAAAGTAGTCCAATGAAAATGTTAAGGGAAATTGCAACCTCAAATGAAAAACACAAGCCTCTGATTATTCATCTGACGATGTATGGTGAACCATTTAAAGAAACGATTGAAGATATTCCAAAAGAACAACCAATTGTTGTGGTTGTTGGTGGCGCCAAAGTACCTGCTGAGTTGTTCACATTAAGTGATTACAATATTGCAGTTGGTAATCAACCTCACTCTGAGGTTGCGGCATTGGCACTATTTTTGGATTGTTGGACTGGCGGAAAAGCCTTTGAACAAGAGTATGAGGGTGCGCAGTTGATCATCAATCCATCAAAAACCGGTAAAGACGTGCGTGAAGTATAGCAGGATAGTATGTAAGTTATTGTCGACTAATATAATTTTTACTAATAATCAAACCTAAATTTGAGTTTTCTCAGATTTTATCGTATTCCAATCCATCCCAATTATTATTTGAGTCCTTCATCGACAACTGCTGATGTCGTTACCCCTAGAGGCTGCCGGTAGTTTCTGTCCGGGGTCTCTAGATTACAAAAATCCGGCATATCCACGATTTATGGACGCTGCAGATGGCTTTGATTTAGGTCAGCAATTGAGCAATCAAGCACACGGTCCCGGGTTATTGTTAACCGCCGACGGAGGCAGATATACGGGCAATTTGTTCGGAGCGGAGGGTATCGGTGAGGGAGAATTAGTATTCACAACCGGTATGATGGGGTATCAAGAATCACTGACAGACCCATCATTTGCTGGTCAAGTTTTGACTTTTACTTATCCACTAATCGGTAACTATGGTATTCACAATAACCGCTCAGAGTCTGCTTCAGTATGGCCCCGGGGGGTAGTGGTTAGACATGCAATGAAAGATCCCGACCACAGAGATTCAATTGCGACAGTAAATGATCTTCTCCGCTTGCATAATATTCCCGGAATAGAGGAAATCGACACCCGTGAAATCACCAAAAATGTCAGGGAATTAGGGACCGTGTTGTGCGTTTTTGGCCCGGCAGATAAAGAGGAATTACTCAAAGAAAAATTGTCCAAGCTGACCTCTCCTGAATTAGATGATCTAGTCGATCTTGTATCGATAGATGAAGCGGTAATTCTCAATCAGGGTGATACTGACGAGCTTGGCCGTTTAAAGCCGAGATTGGCAGCACTTGATTGCGGTATCAAGTATAACATCCTGCGCAGCCTTTGCCAGTATTTTGAAGTTATTTGGTGCCCTCCTGACACGTCTTTTGATACACTGACAAGTGATTATCAGATTGATGCATTATTTTGTTCAAATGGACCTGGTGACCCTGCTCATCCAGGTAAAGCATCAGCCGCAAGGGACACTCTGGCTATGGCAGTAAAATCAGGTTATCCAGTAATGGGAATTTGTTTAGGTCACCAACTCATGGGACTAGCGTCGGGCTTGAAGACTTACAAGATGCGTTATGGTCATCGCGGTGCAAATCAACCAGTAGTTGATTTAGTAACTGGAAAAGTGCAAATTACCAGTCAAAACCACGGTTTTGCCGTGGCTGATCCAGATGCAGGTATGCTCGCTGCTCATCCATCTGGCGCAACATCTCCCGACAGTCAGAATCTCCATGGACAGGAAGTAAAAGTTCGTTACATCAACGCCAACGACCGAACTGTCGAGGGTCTGGATGTAACCGATAGACCGTGTTTCACCGTTCAATTTCACCCAGAAGCTTGTCCGGGACCACATGATGCTGAAAACTTGTTCAACCGCTTTAGAGAAATTGTCGATGCTCACTTGGAGGCTCAATAGATGCCTAGACGTAATGACTTGAAGACGATCATGGTGCTTGGTAGTGGACCAATAAAAATTGGTCAGGCAGCGGAATTTGACTTCTCTGGCAGTCAAGCAGTTCGGGCACTTCGTGAGGATGGTTATGAGGTAATTTTGGTTAATTCAAATCCTGCAACAATTCAAAACGATCCCGAAATGGCTGACAAAGTTTACATTGAGCCATTGTTATCTTCATCAATAAAGCGCATCCTAGAAATTGAGAAACCCTGCGCGCTCCTTGCAGGAATGGGCGGTCAAACCGCATTAAACATTGCCAGTGAACTGGCACATTCCGGCGTACTGGACGAGCTTGGGGTTGAATTAATTGGCTCTGACTTGGACGCCATTGACAAGGCAGAGGATCGAGATTTATTCAACAAAGTATGCGAATCAATTAACCTGCCAATAAGTGAGGCAATTGCTTGTAATTCCATGGATGAGGTAATCAATGCTGCAGACAGTATTGGCTCCTGGCCGCTTCTTATTAGGCCAGCATTCACGCTTGGTGGACTTGGTGGTGGGACTGCGTGGAATGTTGGTGAGTTGGTTGAAATTGCCACTTTGGGACTGAGAAATTCACGAATAAATCAAGTCCTTATTGAAGAGTCGATACTCGGTTGGCAAGAGCTAGAATATGAAGTGATGCGAGATGAGTCAGACAATGCCATTATTGTTTGTACAATGGAAAATATTGACCCAATGGGCGTTCATACCGGCGAATCAACGGTTGTTGCTCCGCTTCAATCATTCTCCGACCGCGATCATCAGGTCCTACGTGATCAAGCGCTAGCGCTTATTAGAGCTCTTAACATCAAAGGTGGTTGTAATGTTCAATTTGCCTTCAACCAGTTTACTGGGGAAATACGGGTAATTGAGGTAAATCCTCGGGTTTCTAGGTCTTCGGCACTGGCAAGTAAAGCAACCGGTTATCCCATTGCGAGGATTGCTGCCAAGATTGCGGTGGGCTACACTCTAGATGAATTACCTAACCCAATTACTGGAGACGGTACAACTGCAGCATTTGAGCCAACGTTGGATTATTGCGTGGTAAAGATACCGAGATGGCCGTTTGATAAGTTTAGAACTGCGGATAGAACTCTCGGCACCTCAATGAAATCAACTGGTGAGGTAATGGCTATTGGCAGAAATTTCGAGGAAGCTTTCCTCAAGGCATGGGCATCTCTTGAGCAAGGGTGTCCCCACCCCCGGCCACTAACAAGAGCAGATGAATCAGAAGGTGAATCAATGGCCGAACGGGCCAATGAGCCATTGCCAGACGAGGTGTTAGTAGACTGGTGCAGGATTGCTACAGACCGAAGAATGGGCGCGCTAATCGAAGCATTTAGACGCGGCTGGAGCGTTGAGAAAGTACACGAAATAACGCGGATTACTCGTTGGTTCCTATACCGATTTGAGAATATCGCCAAGCTGGAACGAGAAATGGTTGAAATGTCTTGCAATCCCACAGAAATTAATGTTGAGACATTGCGGAAATGGAAATCACATGGTTTTGCCGATTCACATATTGCTGATGCCCTAAATTCATTCCCTGCAACGGGTTACAAGGCTTTACCTCGGGGCCGCAATGAAGATTCAGTCATGCACCGGCGACACTCATTATCGCTTCATCCAAATTATCGCATGGTTGACTCTTGTGCTGCGGAATTTGCGGCAAAAACGCCATACTATTACTCTACCTATGAACCAAGTTCAAGTTCGGGAATCGATCATATTCCTAACTTATCAAGTCGAACAAAAGAGCGGCTGGTTGCAATTGGCAGTGGGCCAATAAGAATCGGCCAAGGAATCGAGTTTGATTATGGCTGCGTTCACGCAGTGATGGCGATAAGAGAAGCTGGGAAAGATGCTATTTTAATTAATAACAACCCCGAAACCGTATCGACCGATTTTGATACCTCGGATCGGCTGTACTTTGAACCTTTGACCTTGGAATATGTCACGGAGGTATTGCTGCGGGAGCAAGCACATTCAATACTCTTGCAATTCGGTGGCCAAACGGCAATTAATCTGTCACAACCGCTAGATAAACGACTACCTGATTTGCAAAAGCTTGGTCTTAATCTAAAGATTGCTGGGACTTCATGTGATGCGATTGATGAGGCTAGCGATAGAGAACGGTTTGAGAAATTCGCTGCCCGTTCGGGATTGACAATGCCTAGAGGCGCAACGGGCATCACTGCTGATGATGTCCGGGATGCGGTAAAAAAAATTGGCTACCCGGTTTTGATAAGACCATCATATGTTCTAGGTGGCAGGGGAATGGAAATATTATCCAATGACGCCCAATTAGAAGCGTATCTATCAGAAGCATATCTAGCCCCCGATAAACCATTACTCGTCGATGAATACCTTGGACACGCAACTGAAATCGATGTAGATGCTGCCTCAGACGGTAATGAGGTATTGATTGGAGCCGTGATGGAGCATCTCGAAGAAGCTGGAATACACTCAGGTGATTCTACATGCTTTATACCCGCTCAAAATATCCCTGAAGAGATGCTGTCTAGGATTAAAGAGCAAACCAAAGTTATTGGACTTGGGTTGAATATCATTGGTTGTTTCAACATCCAATTTGCCATTCAAGGCGAAAATCTGTACGTATTGGAGGTTAATCCGCGGTCGTCTAGAACAGTGCCCTTCGTCGCTAAATCTTCGGGTTTGCCACTGGCTAGGATTGCGGCAAAAATCACCATAGGAATACCGCTATCAGAACAAACTATCCCGCTGCGTACCTCAGGCAATGTTTGCGTTAAGGCTCCTGTGTTCCCGTTCATCAAGCTAAGAGGATTGGACCCTGCACCGGGTCCAGAGATGAAATCGACTGGCGAAGTTTTTGGTTCGCACCAAAACCCAGACATCGCATACCTGAAAGCCAGACTGGCAACGGAGGTTCCTGTTGCTATTTCTGGGGGAGTTTACCTAACCGTAAGAGATGATGACAAGATAAATTTGGTTCCAATCGCTCGACGATTGATGGACCTAGGTTTTGCCCTATACGCTACTCCGGGTACGGCCGATATTCTAAGAGAAAATGAGATTCCAGTCGAGATAGTGTATCGTATTCGGGAACGGATGCATCCAGATGCACTTGATTTGATGCGAGAAGGTAAGATTTCATTCATCGTCAACGTACCAACTATCTCAGGAGGAGCGGTAAGAGATGGTAACATGATGCGTAGATTGGCAGTCGAATTGAACATACCATTTGTCACGACAATTCGTGGGGCAACAATGGAGGTTGCTGCCATTGCTGCACTGATGAAAGGTGAAATGGAGCCAGTCAGGCTGCGGGTCAACTACTAGGTTCAACATGCATCGAAAGCTTCGATGATATATTCTGTCAGCGGGCTTGTCCACGCTAACTCGCTGATTCCATCCTTGCCCTCCGATGCGTAGATTCTAACAACGTCTCTAACTCTGACATTGCCATCGGACGAACGCGCAAGGATTGTCGCCGGTTTGATTACTTTGCCAGTTCCGTGTGGATCATAAACAGTGTCAAGTGCGTCTTTTAGGAACCAGTCAACCTTCCCGCCATCCTCACCTTCATACTTTTTCTTGACTTTTTTCGCCCCGAACATACCCCCACCGGATTTAGCTTTTGGTTTGTCCTTTTTGGTTGCCTTGGCTGCTGGTGCAGTGGTAGATTTCTTGCTTGACTTCTTCCCACTAGGGGTTTTCTTTGCCGCATCTGGGATTGTTTTGTCAGCAAATTCTGCCGTTAGTTCTGCTCGAATCTCCTCTTGCAACTCTTTACGAATCTCTTTGGTTAACTTCTTTCGTAGTTTTTCTTCAATTTTTGCCGTATCGGTTTTGTCGAGCTTTGCAAATGCGTCGTCGCGCTCATCTTGAATCGCCTGCATGACATTGATGTAATGAGATGCCACTTGTATTAGCGCAGTTTCCATTGATGCTTCAAGTTGCATGGATACAACCTCACTAGATGAATCACGCCACTTTCGCCATTGGAGCATGGTATTTGCATGAATGTCAGAGCCACACTTTGGGCAGAAACTGCGCTTTGGTGGTTTTAGAACGGGGATTGCCCTCATTGCATCGGGGTCGATACCTTCGTGTTCACCGCTTGCAACATCATGGATGTGAGTAGACGCTTCCATTCCTGTATCCATTGCAGTTCTGAATAAACCTTCATTCAAATCTAGTTTACCATCTTGAATCAAATCCCAGGCATTAGTTCCTCTCACAACAGCGCGAACTGCAGCATTAGCCGCTGGCGAACTCCCCCAATCGCGCGCAATGTTTGCCTTGCTGGTGCTAATTTCAACCTCTCCAGCAGTAAATGCGTTAGATATGTCTACTTCTTCACCTTCAGCAGGTGCAGCAATGCCAAGATGAATCGGATTTGCCCCCTCTTCTATTTTGGCGATCATGTCGAATTTCTCCGCCATCGAAAGGTCGTCTCTCAATCGAATAACTTCTCTTAATTGATTAAGGTCGTGACCAGTTGATGTGATTGGTCCTTGCGCATTCATGTCGTGCCCGCAAGACAGACAATATTTCGCGGCGGGTTCGACATCTGCTTCGCAGATTGGACAGTATACTCCCGCCATGTAGTGTGATGAGTACCCCTATCATTTGAATGGTGCGGATAGTATATCCGATTTATTTTGGATTGTTGCCTTAATTCAAACAATCAAGGCATCTCTCGAACTGTCTTATCACCTTTGGTTTGTCCAACTCAGCAATAATTGGTGCTAATTTTGGGCCTTTCTTACTCCCCATCAAGCATGTGTAAGCAACAGTGTACGCAACTCTAGGCGACTTTTCGATGGTTTTTGCTGATTCTACGATACAGGTTGCAATCGCTTCTACATCCCATTTGCAGTCATTGAGCATCCTAGTTAAATTGGCTAACACCAATCCGTCATCATCAGATAAATCACCCAATAATTCCAATGGGGGCTCATCGATGATCTTTATTCGCATTTCATCGGGGAAATGAGGTGAGTTGATCCATGTCCGCATTTTTTTCAGACGGTCAATAAGCACGCTTGAAGGCGGATTATTCTCATCCATGGACAGACTGTGCCAAACTTGGGCGTCATCAGTTTTTGTCTGAGCTAGTAAGGCTAAATGGCGGAATGAGACATTTGAAGAGTCCGTGTTGGAGTTGTGCCCGACTGATGATAATCTAACAGCACCCATGAGGTCCTCAAGCTGAACTTTTCTTCGTCTAGACAAAGTTTCGTCGTCGAGTTCTGCCGCAATATCTCTAGCACAACCTCGTTCGTAGTCATCTGCTAGATTTACTAAACTCATCCCTGCATCAAATTCTATTGCCTTATTTGGTTTAGACCCAGCAATCAAGAAACGTAAAATTTCAGGTGGAACCAATTCCAGCGCCTCCATTGGCCCGATAGTGTTGCCAGTGGATGAGGACATTGCGCCTTTTCCTTTCAGACTTATCCATTCATAGACCAAGGGTTGCGGTGCCTCATAGCCAAATAATTGGCAAATTTCCTTTCCAGTATCGTAAGAACCACCTGAGGCACCGTGATCTTTACCAAATGCTTCACAGGTAACACCAATCCATGCCCATTTTGCAGGC
>DAUW01000105.1 GCA_002505355.1 Euryarchaeota archaeon UBA229
TGCTTTGTCGCTCATTGCTAGCCTAGTATTAACGACTGCTGCATTGGGCATATTAGCACTGCTAATGCGAGACAATGGAGCCCCCACAAGTATAGCGATGATTGACGAATAGAGTTAATTATCCTTGATGAGACAGAACTGCCATGACTGACGGCCAAACCTACTATGATGGATTGATTGCTCAAGGTTATCCTGCCGACCAAGCACTCGGATACACTCAACAATACTACCCAGGATTCTCACCTGCTATTGCTGCACCGGCGCCAATGCCAATGCCGGCACCGATACCAGCCCAACCGGTCGCACAAGCACAAGCAATCCCCCAGCCTCAGCCAATGGCTCAACCAATGGCACAAACCATTCCGTTGCAGCAACCAATGATGAATGCCGCACCAGTAGGTATGGCACCAATGGGTATGGCACCAATGGCAATGGCGCCAGTAGGAGACAAGAAACCGATTATGGCTTGGGCTGCTGTTGGATGTTTAGTTGTGGCTCTATTACTAGCCATATCTGTTCAATTCACGAATTCATGGCTGGTTGATCCAGATGATGAGGCTACACTCTCATGGGGGCTGAATTCTGTTTCTATTGATTGCCCAGAGCAAAACGGTGACCCAAATTGTGAAAACGCCTTCATAATGCTTCGAGACGGTTATGATGATGGGATAAAGAAGAACAGTGACGAGTCTATGGACAGGTATGACTATAACTTTCCCGAAGAGAACTCACTGAGTGGTTCAACTAAGATATTTTGTGACAATACTGCCAGATTAATCCTGGAATCGTTTGTTGATGAGGATAATGTGCCAACCTCGCAAGGAAGAGAAATTGCTGAGGATGCCAAGCAAGAATGCCTGGAGATGAACAGCGCCGGAAATACGGGTGGTCTAGTTATCTGGGCAGGGGCTCTTGGCGCTCTTATTGGAACGCTAATGCTCGTGATGAATCAAATTGGTAAAACATTACCATCAAATGCTGAGCGCTATGGAAAACTGACAAGTTGGGTTTCTGGTGGCTTGATTATCTTGGGTGCAATTATTTGGATGATAATGAAGCCAACTGATAGTGGACTAGACGATTACAACTCTGGTCTTTCTTTCTATTTGGCGGTAATTGCAGGTATCCTTGCAGTCAGTGCTGGTGTATTAGACATGCTTGACAAGCGCGAATGATGGTATATCAGCCGTCATCTTCTTGAATGGATGCTCTGAGCGCTGCCTGCTTCCACCGGGGTTGGCCCCATGGCAGTGGTGATTTTAATGCCTGAAGATGATGATGAGGATTGGATGAAATACGCTAGCGCTGGCTTTGGGCAAACCAATTACTCACTCTGGGATGAAGAGATCGACGATGAATTAACCAAAGAAGAGCCTGAGCAGCTCGAGCTCGATTTTCCGGAACAACTCGGGACCCACATGGAGGAGATTCCGCGTGCTCCCAACCCTGCTGGTCTCAAACACTTAGTCAGAGTAGGTTGCTGTGATTTTTGCCTTGGTCGACTAGGTGGTAAGAAACGTTATGAGCAAACTATTGAAGAATCAGGTAAAGAAATACGCCAGTCTGTCGTCGAGGGAAACAGTCACTTAGCTAATATCAGAAAGGAAATACCACTCTGCATATTTTGTGAAAATTTATTTGAAGAAACCGATTTGCTTGCGGATATAATCTATGAGAGTATCGCTCCTTATGAAATAAAACGATTACAGCTTGGCGCAAGGTTCCCAAAGGATCAGATTGAGGAGGAAGATGTCGAACGAAAGCGTTACGGAGCGAATGGTTCGGACGGACTGAAAACCGGACTGGTTGCAGAGATAGCCCGTAAGCTAAACGATAGATTGGATGGCGTGAAACTGGTTAATGAGAAGCCACACGTATTAGCCTTGATCGATGTGTTGACCCTAACTGTAGAGTTAGATATCAGGGCTCATTACATTTACGGGAGATATCGGAAATTGGCGCGTGGTATCCCTCAAACACGATGGCCATGTCGCGCCTGTAAAGGTAGAGGATGTGAAAAGTGTAACTACACCGGCCTGCAGTATGAATCCAGCGTTCAGGACTTAATTGGAAATCCAATTCAAGAATTACTCGGCGCCACAGAGCACTCATTCCACGGTATGGGAAGAGAAGATATTGATGTACGTTGTATGGGTCGAGGCAGACCGTTTGTTATCGAGCTAAAGGAGCCAAAGGTTCGGTCATGCAATTACCAGCAACTAGAAGATTTGGTCAATGAACAAGCTGCGGGGGCGATAGAAGTTACTGATTTGAGAAGTTCAACACGTAGCGAAGTAGTTAGAATTAAGGATACTCCAGCAGATAAATCTTACACAATTAGATTCAGATTACATCCCATGAATGAAGCGGAATATGAGGTACTAACAGCCCCTCTAGACTTAACAAAAGAAGACAAAAAGGGACGGAAACGTAAACCAAGGCGTGGTGATAAGCGCAAAGACAATACTAAACCATTGCCCACTGAAATTGTTACCGAGGATGATGGGTATGCTGAAGAGACACTACTCAAGATGAAAAAGGCTGAGTTAGAAACGATTTGTGTTGCAAATAATCTGACTAAAAGCGGTAAAAAATCTGAACTGATTGCCCGAATATTAGCTATGCCAAAACCAGGTAGCGCTTGCTTTGACTTGCCCGATTCTGCGACTGTAAGGAAGACTATCATGGCACTACAGGGAACAAAACTGGCGCAACGAACCCCCGACCGAGTTGCTCACCGGCGTGCGGACTTAATCAGACGTAGAGATGTGGTAACCGTTGGTGAACCACTGATCGAAAATCTTGATGATGGTTCGACTGAGGTTGAAGTAACTCTAAGATGTGAATCTGGGACGTATGTAAAAGAAACAATTCACGGAGATAACGGTAGAACCCAGCCCAGTGTTGCCTCGCTTCTCAAAGCGAAATGTGAAGTCTTGTGGCTTGATGTTGGAGACATCCATGCCGATTGATTTGCATCAGTAGCCGAACCATTCTTCGTCGCGGTGCTTATATGCGATTGGTAGGTCGCCAACTTGCTCCGAAGAAGGCTAAATGCTGAACCGGAGAAGCAGGAGGCGAAAATAATGAAGCGTTCCAAAGGCCAGAGAGTTAGAACTCGAAGCATTCTAAGAAGAAGAAAAAGCGAACGCAGTCGCTTGAATATTAGCCGCGTCATGCATGATTATGAGGCTGGCGACAGAGTTGCAATCGTCCTCGATGGCGGCCAACAAATGGGCATGCCACACCGCCGATTCAACGGCAGAACCGGATTCATCGAAAAGCGCCAAGGTGTCGCTTGGGTCGTCTCAGTGAAAGATGGAAATATGCAGAAAACTGTAATCGCAAGACCAGAGCACTTGCGCCCACTGGAGTGATTAATTTGAGTGAAGAGAGTAATTTCGTTGACTTCGCCACCGTCAGAGACATGTTAGAAGGCGCCCAAGACCGTCGCGGTGATCTGACCTATGAACAGGTAGCCGCACTACAACATGCACAGTGGGCTGCTAGTGACAACCGCAATGGTTACAAAACCACACCTGAGGTGTTTGAAGCGCTCAAAGCGGCGCTTTGCGAGACGGAGAAGCTAGCACAATACCCAGATCTAGCTGCAAAAATAGCTGAACTAATTCCAATGTACCCTGATGACGTCAAGGCGGTACTAGTCTCAAAGCGTATCGCTATCGATGATAACGATATCAACAATATTCTTGATATCGTCCGACAGCATGTTGGATTTGAGTGATTTTTTAAGGTGATAATCGTGAGCGGCTTTAGTCGTGACCGCAACATCAAGGTGCCTAAAAAATCAGAAAAAAAGCCTGCTATCGCCTCTACTAATTATCTGCCTTCAAGACCAGCAGAAGGCCGTGCAACGGTACCAAAAAATACTCCTAAGCCCACACCAGAGCGCCGAAAAAAACCGCCTCGTGATAGACGGCAAAAGGATCGTCGTAATGGCCAAGGACGTAATAATAATCAGCGGCAACAGCGACCTAAGCGTCCAACGCCCCTCGATGACGAAATTTGGGCTAGGGTAATCGAAAATGACGCCAAGACCAGCGTGATCGTCGCTCTTGGTGAAACCAAAATGATGCTTGGCCGATATTCAAGCAGTAATTCTGCTATTGCTGTCGGAGAGCGTATCTATGTTGGCGTTGACTCAAGCAAACGAACCGCCGTGGGTGAAATCTTAGGAATGGCCAAGATGGACCGATTGTCAAACTCTGCGTCGAATGATTTACCGCTGGTTACGCAAATCTTTGTCGAGGAAAATCAGGGGCATTTCATTAAATCGTTCTTCAACATTGCTGGCCCGCTGTCTCTAAAACAACACGCCTTTGAGTTACTCCCAGGAATCGGCAAGAAGAAAGCCCTCCAGATGGTCGAAATACGTGGCTCTAGCGGCTTTACCTCATTTGACCAACTGAATGAAGCATGTTCAATAGATGCTGCAGAATTGCTCGCTAAGAGGTTTGTCGCAGAACTACAAGACAGAAACCTTCAACCACGCCTCTCCGAACTATTGTTACCGGTGTCGGCATGAAGGGTGCTAGGCAACTCGTCGACACATTGCGCAGCAAACAGGATAATGACAAATCTCTCGGTCAGCACTTTTTGATCAATGATGAGTTAATCGCTGATTCAATTGCTTACGCAGACGTATCTCCCGCTGACCACGTGCTTGAAATTGGTCCGGGGCCCGGAGTGCTTACTGAAGCATTGCTTGCTAAAGGTTGTCGAGTTACCGGTATCGAAATAGATGAAGGTGCTGTAGAACATCTAGAAGCCACGTTCCCGCTCGAAATCGAACAAGGAAAATTAGTACTACATTCTGGCGATGCGTTAACAATTCCCTGGCCACCTGATGTCAACAAAGTAGTTGCTAACATACCATATCAAATATCCTCACCGCTAGTCGATTTGTTGACCAGGTATCTTCGTACCCATTGGCAGGACAGTTTAGTAAAAGTGGTCTTACTTGTCCAAGAAGAGTTTGGTCAAAGGCTTGTAATGGAATATGAATCCGATGTTGGCTCACTTGGAATGACCGCATTACTAGATTGGCAGAGTGAAATATTAGCAAAGGTTGCACCCCACAACTTTAGTCCCAATCCAAAAGTAAACTCATGTTTCATTGAAATGTCGCCGAGTCAAGAAGTATTCAGTGTTGACAAACGCTTGGTAAAACAAATTATTCATCAAGCGTTCAACCAGCGTCGCAAGAAACTACGCTCAACCCTTAAATCCGCACCCAAACGATTGAATCGGGTGCCAGGTTGGTATATTGGGCGGTGGAAGAATGCCTACCACAGAATGGTTGATGAGGACATCATGGATGCAAGACCCGAAGAGTTAGATTTCGATGACTGGATAACTCTTGCCGAAACTATGGCAGAACTCGATAGCAAAGCTTGAGCAGGCTTACTATAGTGCTTTTTTCCACCAAAATTGGCATAAATCATAACCATTCATCAAGGAGAGGTTTTTCTTAGGAGTGGCGCTTGGCCTGCACTTGTCGGAGGGGATGCTATGGCCAAGAAAGACACATATCTTGCACTATTGAGGCGTGGAATTGACGATACAACTGCTCAACAATTAGCAGATGCCGGTCTTAAAATCGGTGACTTGAAGAAAATCGATCGCAACATGTTAGTCGAAAATTACGGTCTCAAGGCTGATATCGCTGACGGTGTGATTTCGATTATCAACTCCGCTCATTCATCACACGGTAAGGAGAGATTTCTTGCCTCGGTTTTGGCACCCGAGAAAAAAGTTGATTCAAAAATTGAGGAGATGAAATTCAAGCGTAAGCAAAAGGATGTGCTGACCGAATTGGCCGAGCAAAAAGAGCGGCTTAAAATTGTCAAAGTAGAGGCTTTCCGCGCCAAGAAATTAATCATGAATCGATTAGGCAAAACCGTTGAACTGATTGTCAAATTAGAGAACAATTTGTATGATGAGGGTAAGGATGATCAAAAGGTCAAAATTCGCGACCAGTTAGAGACTAGAGGCTTGGAGGCAGCGAGAGACCACGAAATGTTAGAATTAGAAGGCACTCCACAAGATATTGTTGACTTTAGACGAAAATTCGTCCCTGCACTTATCTTCCACGCCTGCCCAATCTGCGGAGACGAGATGGACCCCCGCCAAGCTAGAGACATGGACAAACCTGACGAATGGTCGTTCATATGCTGGGAATGCGAACAAAATTTCACCCCGGACCTCGCTGATAACGTTGAGCAACGTCTTGTTAATGGAAATAGAATTCTAATTGATGAGGACAAGCGACCGCGTAATCCAGTCCCACCCAAGCCTGCTGCAATGGACTTCTCGTCAGTCAATGACATGATCAAGAAAGATCTAGAACAGACTGGCGCAAGTGCTGACGAAATGAGCAGAGTTGTTGAAGAAAGCACGCTCGGTGGCGGACTGATGGACATTAATGATTGGATTGACCAAACCCTTGCTGCGAAAGATTACATTCAGGCGCAAGAAGATCGTGAAGACTTCATTCTTAGAACAGGTGCTGGTGCGACCAAGTTCAACAAATGGATGAAGAAAGCCGGTTTGTATTTCAACAAACAAACTGGTCGCTGGACCCGCCACAAAGATGTGCGATGAGGCGATTTCATGACCAAGCGTGATTCTCACGATGAGAATTCAGTGAATCAATTAAAACTAGTCCGGTTTTTCATGGGTGCAAAACTCCTCGGACAAACTAGACTTGAGCCAGGAGATACCGTGGTTGAACATGCTGAGTCTGCAGAAGTTAGCATCCCAACTAATTGTACATCTGGAACTTGTGGGACGTGTATGATTACTCTGCTGTCAGGCGAAATCAATTTGCCGGAGATATTGCCACCGGGATTGGATGATTACATGGTAGAACAAAGTGCTAGATTAGGTTGTATTGGCATACCAACAACTGATTGTGATATAGATATCCGACCACCGCTTTGAGGCGAAACCATGTTCGACAATTGGACTTACATTGAATGGCTAATATTAGTTATTGATATTTTAGCAGTGATAATTGTCATTAGATTTCTCAGTAACAAAATCAAAAAGAAGCTACGCGAAGTCGAATTGCGTCAGAATCACCAGACACGTCAACGTCGAGAGCAAGCAAGACAGCAAACCGAGCAGCAAGAGAAAAAATAAACTTGGACATGTTCAATAACCTGTGGCAGTAACTATCTGCCATGAGCGCCGGTAGTGATGTAACCACCGGCCCAATACCAGTTGGCCAATTTGTTAATTTAGTCCGCAACACGCTTCGTCATGATAAGTTATTTCAAAACCAAGTCATCAAGGGAGAAATAACCCAATGGAAACGCCACTCGAACGGCCATACATACTTCACTCTAGTTGACTCTGAAGGGCAAATCAGCGCCGTGATTTGGCAGGGCAGATGCACTATTGATTCACTTATTGAAGAGGGTAGTGTTGTTGTAGTCATCGCAAATTTGGACTTGTGGGCTAAGGCAGGGAAAATACAGCTCATCGTGAATCGCATAGAATTGGTGAATAAATTAGGCATATTGGAGGAGCAAAAAAAGCAGCTAATTGCCAGTCTGCGTCGGGAAGGGGCGTTGGACCGCATGAGAATGAAGTTACCAATGATCCCAAAACACATCGCCATTATTACCGGGTTCGGCTCAGCAGCCCTTGCTGATATGAATCGGCTGATGGATAATCGCTGGCCTGGACTTAGGAGGACAATCATAGGAGTCACTGTTCAAGGCGAAAACGCACCCAATGAAATTGTTCGAGGTTTACTAGCTGCGGGTAAATTAGCTACTCCAGAATACGCTAAACGCCTCTCTCAACCCCCTGTAGACTTGATCATACTAGGTAGAGGTGGTGGAGCGCCTGAAGATTTGTGGGCATTTAATCTGGAACCCGTAGTGCGCGGTATAATTGCTTCTCGCATCCCGGTTGTCTCTGCGGTTGGTCATGAATCGGATTTGTTAGTTGCCGACTTGGTTGCCGACTTGAGAGCATCAACTCCGTCCAATGCGATTGAACTATGCGTACCAGAATATGACTACCACCAAATGCTCAGTTTTAACCTAAATGAGCGATTAAATGAAGCAGCTAATCGTCTATTTATCGACTGGCGAAAAGAGTTGTATTTGCTGCAAACTAGGCTATTGAACGCTCCATTGAAAGGCATATTCAATGCTAACAAATCCGTCACTCAACTATCGCATCGGCTAACTAATGCTGTCTCCAATCAGTTTGTCAAGGCACGTCAAAACTTAGAATCGATAAGTACATCACTGCGATTAAATATACAGAAATCTCTTGCTGAAGAGGCTACTAAGCTAGCAGTTATTGAGTCAGCACTAAATTCCTCCCATCCGAGAAATGTTCTGCAACGAGGTTACAGTATGTTGACAAGTAAGTCTGGCTCGGTAATAAGTAGTGCAAATGAACTGATACAAGGACAGCAAATAATTCTCGCTTTAGCAGACGGTGATGCTAAAGCAACGGTAGATGAAATTGAGAAGAGGTGAAATAAGTGAGTGAAAATATGGACTATGATGAGGCAATTACGCGACTTGAAGAAATCGTTCAAGCATTGGAGCGAGGTGGCATACCACTGGACGCGACATTGAAGTTATACGAAGAGGGCGCAAAATTGCTTGAATTCTGTCAGCAAGAATTGGCTAGTGCTGAGGGTAAACTGAATGAAATGCGGCTATCCGAAGTAGAAAGCAAATTATCTGAATGATGCAAGAAATGATAAGGCAATAACGCTAGCCTAACCTATGAAAGACAAGCACTTGCGTTCACTGAAAGTGAGGGTTATCCAAGTGCTTTCAAAGTGGCAAGAGCCACATGGAGAAGGCTCCTACAAAGATTCTGGAATTCTTCAGGCGTTAGAAATTAGCGAACATGGCGAGGTTAATTTTGCCATTCACCCCAAGCACCCTCACTGCCCGTGTTGTTTGTATGATGCAAGTCAACTAAGAACGAAGTTGATGACGCTAAAGCACGTAAAATCGGTATACTGTGACGTGGTTGGCATCCCCGGAAAGGAACGCTGGATTAGGTCAATCAACACCTAGTCGAAACCTTTTGAGTAGCAAATATGCTGGTATAGTCCAAAGCATCACCGCACCTACCCAAGCCAAAATTGATCCGAGTACTACGCCATATGAAGGCAGAGACCACATTGCTATCAGCGCATATACTGATACACTAGCACCGCCGAGCATCATTGGTGCTGCTGCGCCTCGAGGGACCTGAGGTCCTTGAGAAATCCACAGTGCCACCATGCTTGTCAAGAAAATTGCGGGGAAGGCACTGGCCAATCCAGCAATAAAGGGACGGCCTAATTCAGCCATCAAAAGACAAATTGCAATCGCAATACCCGCTGCAATCCCTCTAAGTGAAAGAATTGTTATTGGGACTTTGTTCACACCTTTGGGGGCTCCTATTCCCTGTAAATTGAACAATATCGCAAGCACGATAAGCGCCAATAACCCAATCAGGCCTAATGATAGTTCGCTGATTACGTCGCCAGTTAGGTATCGAATCATAACTAACGCTGTAAACGCCATGCCTGCCCACGCAATTAGGGAAGCAAAAATTGTTGCCGGAAGCCGTATTTTACCGTTTTTAACATATTGCGGAAATACAATCCACACGCCGAGAAATAAACCATTGATCAGCATCCCAATCGGCACAACAGACATGCTCGAGGTCAGTGATTCTTCCCCGTCGATAAGGTACACTCCCGCTGCTGCAGGAACTATCGTCGATGGAATGGTACCTAAAACACCTCCAACAAGACCCCCAAATCGCTCAATCGCTATGGTAACAAGGATAGCTACTAAACCTGCAAATGCACCGTACAAAATGATGGTTGAATTAATCATTCACTCATCTCTGCAAATCAATTTGCCAATTCACAGAGATGCTGCCAGCGAAACTATTGCATCATAGTCAGGTTCAACACCTGGGTTTTCGGCAACCCAGCGATGCTGAATAGTTCCTGCTTTATCGATGATAATAATCACCCGATTTGCGCTTACGTAGCCGTCTAAACCGCCAAGACCGGTAAATTTGGCATCATATGCGGTGACAACTTCGCGGTCTAGGTCTGAAAGCAACTCGAACTCAAGATTATATTTCTTAGCAAATTCAGCATTTGCCCAAGGCGAATCAACGCTTATTCCAATTACCGCTGCTGATGCGGCATTCAGCTTCGCCATGTTCTCCTGCAAAGCGCACATTTCCTTATCACAAACACCGGTAAATGCACCTGGATAAAAGGCAATAATGACTGTTTTACCAGCGTAATCTGATAGTGAGACTGATTCTTTTGCGGAGTTTTTCAAAGTAAATAGTGGGGCTTTCTGTCCAATCATTGCATGACCTCTAGATGTTATGCTTGAGTATGAGGTATTTATACAAATGCACTTGAATTTAATATGGGTCTAAATGCACTATTTGCTCAATATCAATTCGCTTATATCCTCGCTCTCGTGCATTTGTTGCGGCCTTAACAAGCATTGCACGCATCCAACCAAGCGACATCAGCGTCTGCATACGGCCAATGGATTCAATGAACTGGACTGGGTTACCGCCTAATTGAGCATGAGCCCTAATGTCGCCTTCTAGTTTTTCAACGACCATATAATAGGTGTCAATTAATTCCTCAACTGCATCGTCGGTTACCGGCATTTTTGCGTGACTTCTTGCCAAAGAAAGTAGTGATGAGCGGGTTAAAATGCCCCCACCTTGCCCTACAACAATAGTTTCCGTTTCCTCGACTACCTCGAGTGGCGCCGCAACTTCGTCACTCCCGAGACCCATCCCCGACACAGCAATTTCTAGATGGCGTGGCTTAATTGTGCCGACCCGATCCTTTTCTGCTGCGGCCTCTGCATGCTTCAGTATTTTTGCAAGATGTTGCTCTATGTGTTCTATACCAGCCTGCACTGCGGCAGAACCTACTGATTCAATATTGGTAATTCTATCTATCATCAATTCTCGGGTTCTATTGTAGTTCAACCGCGTTCTATTTGCATCGTCTAGGGTTTTTCGCTCCGGATCTTGGGACAGGGTTTCTGATTCCATTTGAGGTACTAAACGATCGAGCTCTTCGCACAGTAAATCAACTAGTTGCTGCTTTACAGCACCAGATATGCGCATCTGAGTATAAGTCGCTGCAACTGCGCCAATATGGCCTGGTGAATACGGTTTAGCCGGCATGGGTATTCCTTACACTGGATGCTTTTGATTATTAGCAATCAATCAGCCAGTCAGTATTTCCACTGAGCGTAACCCGTTCCATTCCATCATCTGTTTTTACCCAAGTATCCTCGATACCAATGCTGCCATTAGTGAAGACTAATTTTGGTTCTATCGCCATGACTCCGCCATCTACTAGCGGCCTGTCAAACCCGCGTGCAACGACCGGCGATTCGTCGAGCTGTAAGCCAACTGAATGGCCAAGAAACTTGCTTTGGTCTGGCATCATTCCCATCAAATGATCACCATAGCCCATCGATTTTGCTAGTTCAGAACCTTTTTCCCAGGCCTTAGAACAATCTTCACCCTTGCCTAGAGTATCTACTACAGAATTGCTTACTTCAACCATGTCTGATAACCTTTGATGCCACGTATTATCTAACTGCCCAATGCTAAACATGCGCGTTGCATCGACCACATAGCCACGGTGAACATGGACAAGGTCAACAAGTATCGGCTGATTCCTCTGTAATTTAGAAAACCCTGAACCCATGCCTGCCATTGGATGCGGCCCTGTGCCACCAATCGCTGAATCAAAGAATGATGGGATTCCACCTGCCCGGCCAGACACTATGACTGCCCTGTCACACTGTAATGGAAAACGGCGCATTTGTACAGTGCCACCAAAACCATGGCGACGACTAACCTCCTCAGCAGCCGCAACCAATTCTAATTCGGTTGCACCATGTTTGACGGTATCTCTCACCGCATCGAACATAAGTTGCTGGATTATCGCACTATCACGCATCATGCTGAGTTCCCATGGTGATTTTTTTTCTCGCTGCCGATGTATAATCTGAGTGCAGTCTCCCACCTCGCCGAGTGGCGTTAGAACTGAGACGAATTTTTGACAAAAATCTGCTGGAATTTCACCGAATTGTAAACTTGGCGCCCTCATTATTCCTCTACTGGACAGACTGTCGGCAAGATTGCGTAAACTCGGAAACTGCTCTATATTAATCGGTGAATCATCGCCACCTGCCTCAAATTTTGCCCGGCTGATTGAGCGCCTTACATAGAAAGTTGCACCGTCACCACCTTGATCTATACTAGCCGTAGAATCAGCTGCAGGCACAAGCAACGCACCATTCTGCCGCCCGCCGGCATAATAATACAGATCTACAGGGTTTTGAATCAATGCGGCTTCAATATTGGCCTCTGCCAAACTAATACTCAACTGGTTAACTCTTGCCTCAATTTCTGATGTAGGAACTCGCCAATCCTCACCGTTGGGACCAGAGAAATCATCGATAGACCATGACGCCATGATAGCGGCTATTGGTCTATATTGAAAACACTACCCGAGATTATTTTGCTCGCAGTTAATTTGCGGTTATTTTTGGCCTGTTCACTGAGGAAAAGATATCAAAAACTGTCAACCATTGGCTGTTGCATGGCAAGGGTGCTGAACTTGCGCGACTTCAATGTCGAAAGCAAGACTGTGCTAGTCCGTGTCGACATAAATAGTCCTTTACAGCCTGAAAGCCAAGAATTTCTTGATGATACCAGAATCAGAGCAATTATTCCAACGCTCAATCTTCTAACGAAGTCGAAGGTGGTTATTCTAGCTCATCAATCCAGACCTGGTAAAATGGATTTCACCAATACTCTTGGCCATTCTAGAGAACTTGGACGAGTGCTTGGACGCAATGTCAAATGGGTTGACGATATTCACGGAGAAAAAGCCATGAAAGCCATTGAAGAACTAAAAGATGGTGAAATTCTCATGTTGAACAATGTTAGGATGGATCCAGAGGAAGTATCTGTCAAAGGTAATTTTGAAAGAATGGCTGAAACAAAAATGATTCAGCGGCTGTCGAGCGTTGTGGATATTTTTGTCAACGACGCTTTTGCCTGTGCACATCGAAACACCCCCTCAATAGTTGGATTTACCCACATACTGCCTTGCGTCGCTGGTGAATTGATGAGACAGGAAATTGATGCGCTTGATGTTGCCTTAGAGAATCCAGTCCGCCCATGCCTAGCTGTTGTTGGCGGAATAAAAGTTGAGGATTCGATTTCAATTGCTGATAATATGTTAAGAAAAGGCATCGCCGACGAGATTTGGCCAACAGGCGGAGTGGCTAACTTACTGATTGAGTGTTCTGGAGTGAATATAGGGCAAGGTAATCACGATTTTTTGGTGAATGAATTGGGTGATTCATATCACAGAACTGTAGCAATAGCAAAAGCAATGCTCAATGATTTCGCAAAGAAAATTATCCTGCCAACAGATTTAGCTGCTAATGTCGAAGATAACCGGGTCGATTTGGCAATAAGCGAGTTGCCTATCGATGCACCGATATTCGACATCGGAATAAACTCAACCATGACATTGTCAGCAGCCATCAAGCGTGCTGGAACAATCATCCTTAACGGTCCGGCTGGAGTGTTCGAGCTAACCGACTTCGCCCTAGGGACTATCGAAATGCTCAATGCATGCGCTGAGTCTAATGGATATGTGGTTGTTGGTGGCGGACATACTGCGACGTTGATCATGAAACGCGGCTTGGGGAGCAAAATGGGCCATCTATCCACAGGTGGCGGGGCTTGCCTAAATTACCTTGCAGGACGTTTACTGCCCGGCATTGCAAGCCTTGAGTATAGCGCAGAGAAATTTGACATCAAAATTTCCCAATCTATTACTGACAATTAAATAATCCAGTCATTACCGATACTCGAGAATGGTGTATCATGAGTTCAGAATATGCGGCGCGATACACTAATACCGTCCTCTATGATAGCGAAGGTAGAAAACACCTTGGCGACTTCTTAATTCATGATGATGGCTCTTGGTCTAATTCCAATGGTGATGAAGATGTTAAGCAGGTCTTGGACGGTTCAAGAAAACTAATCACCCGTTCACTACAAAATTGGCACACCCACCTTGCCATGCAATTGAATGCTCGAGACTTTAGTGATGGTTATACTCTTGATCGATGGCTGAATGAGGCAATTTTTCCGACCGAAGCAAAATTGAATCCTAATTTTGTCAAAATCGGTGCGACTGCTGCTGTTGCTGAATTAATTGCGACGGGGTGCAGCTTTGCCGCGGACATGTATTTCTATCCAGCAATAACTGGTAGCGTTCTGGAAAACGCAGGGATTAGGGGTCTAGTTGGTGGACCAGTAAGTGACTTTGCTTTGCCGTCCCATGCTGATGCAAAATCTGCTCTTGACGAATTGGATGGTTTGCTAAAACGTCAATCGCCAAATGATAACATTCAGTATGCAATTGCTACCCATTCAGT
>DAUW01000134.1 GCA_002505355.1 Euryarchaeota archaeon UBA229
CCGTCGCAATAACCATACCAATCAGCCGCATAACCACCCATTCCGTCACCTCTCTCGAAGTCACCACCCTGAATCATAAAATCGTCAATAATCCGGTGGAAATTGGTATTATCGTAATTTCCAGCTGCTGCGTGCAAGTGTAGATTCTCGACGTGAACTGGAGCGCTTTCTGGATATAGTTCAATGGTAATTACTTCATCCTGGAACAGGCCACTGGAATCAGTCCACGTAACGCGCATCTTCGCTTCTGTCGGCATGTCGGTTGGAGGAGTATATGTTGCCGCTTTGAGCACAAGGAGGGCAACTAATATCACACCGATTAGCGCGCCAATACCGGCCAGTGTTGGCGTTCCATCATTAACCAATCTTGGGAGGTTTGTCTCTTTGATGCGTTTGTTTTGCATCTCATTCAGTAGTTCATTGTAGGACGAGTTGGCAACCTTATTTCTTGGTGCTTTTTTTACCGCATCACGCAGGAGTGAAGCAGCCTTTCGATAGTCTGCGCGCGAATCTTTTTTCTTGGCGATGGCCCAAGTCGCTTCACCTGCAATCCGCAGGGTTGTTGCGTTATCACCACTGGGATCTGCCTCTCTCAGTAAATCGAGACATGCCGTAGCGTTACCCTTTGACAGGATTTTCTCGGCTTTTTCCCACGTTTTGCTAATATCTTCTTCGGCCATGTAGCATCCGAAAAGGTAGATGGTTTTGAGTTTCACTATGGGAAAACAAATCATCCAGATTATGTCTTGAAAGCAACATGTTCAAAGGGTGCTTGGTGGCACCTAAACCTAAGGGCGGGGGGAAACGGCCTAGGAGAATTAGCCTGATGGAAAACATTGTCAATGATTTCACAATAAATATCGCAACAGCAAACGGAACTGGTTCACAATCAGCCAATCTAATTTTACTCCAATCGTTATTTGATATGGGAGTTCCTGTTAGCGGCAAGAACCTGTTTCCATCCAACATTTCTGGGCTGCCAACTTGGTATATAATCCGTTTATCTGACTATGGTTACCAAGCACCAGGCAATCGAACCAACATACAGATACTGGTCAACCCGGCAACGTGGGTTGAAGATTTAGCTGCTCTTGAACCGGGAACCGTAGTTGTGTGGAATGAGAATTCCAAATTGGCAATGGATCGAGACGATGTAATTTCTTACCCAATACCAATGACCAAGATTGCCCGAGGCATAAATCCAAAATTAGCCAAACTAATCACCAATATCGTTTATGTCGGTGCCCTAGCAGAAATCCTTGGCATCGAACAGTCTGCTTTAGAGTCAGCAGTTGCAAAACAGTTCAAAGGTAAAGCGTCAGCGATTGAGTTGAATACCACTGCATTGACCTTAGGACGAGAGTATTTCAGAGAAAACCTTGCCAAAACTGATCCCTATCAGGTCGAGGCCCGCGCTATAGAAACACCAAAATTCTTCATTGAAGGTAATGAAGCAATTGCTCTTGGCTCGCTTTTTGGTGGCGCTCAATTACTATCTTGGTACCCTATTACCCCTTCTTCATCACTTGCAGAAGGCATCATAGCTTGGATTCCAAAAATTAGAACCAATGATGATGGCGAATCGACCTGTGCAGTGATTCAAGCGGAAGACGAGTTAGCGGCGGCTGGCATGGTGTTGGGTGCCGGTTGGGCCGGAGCGAGGGGCATGACTGCCACTTCCGGACCTGGTATTTCATTGATGCAAGAATTCATTGGCCTAGCTTACTTTGCGGAAATCCCCTCGGTATTTTGGGACGTGTGTCGAGTAGGACCATCAACCGGTTTGCCGACTAGAACTCAGCAATCAGATATCACTATGCTCTATGAAGGCAGCCACGGTGATACTCAACACATTGTGCTATTTCCCGGAACCGTTGAAGAGTGCTTTGAATTTGGCTGGCGCGCCTTTGACTACACTGAACGGTTCCAAACCCCGGTATTCGGCATGAGTGACTTAGATTTGGGTATGAATCGGTGGGCATGTGCCGGTTTTGACTACCCTGAAGAGGACATGGATAGAGGTAAAGTCGTCCGTGACCAAGACGTTTTCGAAGCATTCGAAGAATTCGGCCGCTACTTGGATGTGGATGGCGATGGCATTCCCTACCGAACCTTGCCGGGATCTGGAATGGCGCCCATACTATACCGCGGAACTGGTCACAATCCTATGGGTGTTTATTCTGAAAAACCTCACGATTATCTTCAATTGATGAAGCGCCTAAGGGACAAGATTGATAGTACGAGAGACCAATTGCCGGCCCCGATTCTCAGGGAAGAAGATGAATGCGAGATAGGGATAATCTACCTGGGCAGTATGGAAAACACTATCCAGGAAATTGATGATATTTTAGAAGCAACGGGCCTAAAAGTGAGCCAGTGCAGACTGCGGGCACTACCTGCGCACAGTGAGATTGAGAATTTCATTGCGCGTCACAAACAGACTATTGTTCTAGAAATAAACCGAGACGGACAACTTTATGGGATTTTGAGAAAGGAAATCCCGATAGATTTGGTGCCAAAATTGCGCAGTGTTGCATATTCTGACGGGATGCCGCCAAGGGCTCAGATTTATGCCGAGATGATTCTTCAATGCCTCGAGGAGGGTAACTAATGATCGATAAAGCAAAACGACCAGCAAAGCCAGTAAAGCTCAACGTAATTAATGAACCAAAGGATAGTTACACAGGAGGGCCATCTTCACTATGTCCCGGTTGTGGTCACGACCAAATCTCCAGTGTCATCATCAATGCGGCATGGGAAAACGGCATACAGCCGCATAGAATAGCCAAGATGTCAGGTATCGGCTGTTCATCGAAAACGCCAGCATATTACTTGGGTCAATCCCACGGCTTTAACACGGTACATGGTAGAATGCCTTCGGTCACCACTGGTGCGTATGCAGTAAACAAAGATTTGCTGTACATAGGCGTATCCGGTGATGGTGATTCTGCCTCAATCGGTATTGGACAATTAATTCACGCCATAAGACGGAACATGGACATGGTATACATTATCGAGAATAATGGTGTTTATGGTCTGACAAAAGGCCAATACTCAGCCACTGCTGATATCGGTTCGAAGAAGAAAAAGGGACCTATTAACAAAACCCAACCGATAGACTTGTGCGCCCTCGCAATAAACCTTGGATGTACATTTGTAGCCCGCTCATTCTCTGGTTCCAAAAAGCAACTAAACGCCATCCTCAAAGCGGCAATGTCACACAAGGGTTTTGCGCTAATTGATGTCATTTCACCATGTGTGACCTTCAACAATAATGATGAATCCATGAAGTCATATGGCTATGTTAAAGAAAATGA
>DAUW01000137.1 GCA_002505355.1 Euryarchaeota archaeon UBA229
TTATGTCGGTCATTGTCAACCGATGAGTGGCCAGATACTCCGCATGCATGCGTGATTGTCAAGCACAATAATCCGTGTGGTGCAGCATTAGGTAAAACCCAAGTTGAAGCATATGAGGCTGCCTTGGCCAGTGATCCGGAATCAGCATTTGGCTCTATCATATGTTTTAACGAACCGCTAGAGGTTGCTACCGCCATAGCCATGGAACCGCTATTTATCGAGGTATTAATGGCGCCTGGATACGCTTCCGAGGCTAAAGCGATTATTATGAAAAAAACTAATCGGCGCGTTTTGACAATCGAATCACCAAACGATAGACTGGCTCCGCTGGAACGGATTCTAGTCAAGAAGCCAATTGAAGGAGGCTGGATTGTTCAGACCGAGGAAGCACCAATAATTGATTGGAGCAAGGCAAAGGTAGTCACCAAAATTGAACCTAGTCAAGAAGAAATTGACAGCATGAAATTTGCGGTGCGCGTGTGCGAGCAAGTTAAGTCGAATGCCATTGTTATGGTTCAAGGAACGGCGACCGTTGGCATTGGGCCAGGACAAACCAGTCGTGTCGAGGCAGTGAAAATTGCCGCCCGTAGGGCTGGTGATCGAGCGAAAGGCTGCGTTTTAGCGTCTGATGCATTTTTCCCGTTTAAAGACGGGCTAGAGCAAGCGGCCAATTCTGGGGCATCGGCGATTGTTCAGCCAGGAGGCTCAATAAGAGATCAGGAAGTAATCGATGCCGCAGATGAGTTGGGCGTTTCGATGTTATTCACTGGACATCGTCTATTCAGGCACTGAATGTCGAAGCAATCAAAGCACAACCCACCTTCCCCTAAGCATGGTAAGCAATACGCCCTCACTACGCGTTGCGACTGCCAGTAATCCATTGAACTGCGCAATTCTCATCTCCGGCTCTGGAAGTGGCATGGAGGCTATGCTTCTCCACCAACAACAGGTTAACTGTTTGCATACTACCTCAGTGGTTATCAGTAACAAGCCCGACGTACTTGGCATCAAGCGAGCGGAGAGTTTGGGCACACCGGTCGAGGTTGTCGAATTACCGACAAATATTGAAGGCAGTGCTAGAAGGCTGGCTCATGAGGCATCAATTGAACAAATATTACACAACTACTCTGTCGAACTAATAATTCTAAGTGGATATATGCGACTACTCAGTCCTGAGTTTGTTACACGGTGGGAGGGGCAAATCGTTAACATTCATCCATCACTGCTACCAGACTTTCCCGGTGCACACGCACACAGGGACGTCATTGCCGCTGGTGCCAAGAAATCGGGATGCTCGGTTCACTATGTCGACTCGGGAATGGACACCGGTCAAGTAATCGCTCAGTATGAGGTAGCAGTCTTACCAAATGATAATGAAACAACTCTAAGCGCGAAAATAAAACAGCTCGAGCACAAACTGTATCCAATGGTAATAGATGCAATCGCTAGCGGTGATTTCTCAAATCTTCCGGGGAATTAAAATTAGTAAATTCTTGAGCGAGCGCAGTATTTTGATAGTCTGGGAAATTGACAAACAACTCATTCACGGACGTTGCCTGCCAGTTTATTTGCGATTTGTTACTAATCCTTGCGTGCAGTGGTTGGCGAATTCCATCCTTGTCTGTAGGTATACAATTGTCCAATTTAATTAACGCGCAAATACCTTTCGAAGTTAAATTGAACGCATCGCAAGGAATCATTAACACATCATCATTGATTTGTTCCAGCGCCCAACTAATAACGTCGATTAAGCCATTGCATTCTGTCGGATCGACCCACACCTCTCCGGGGAATCTATCTCTGCGTATCTCCGAACCACACAGGGTAATGACTCTGGAAATATTCGCCATCCGACATTCACGCTGAATCCGCTCGACTCCGCCAAGCATAACCGCCTTGTCTTGACCCATCCTAGAACTCTTTCCACCAGCAAGGATAAGCGCTGTTGTCATGATAATCATCAGTGTAAATCATCTAGTTTATTCATGGCATCCTCAAGTTCCTCGAGCAAACTTCGCACTCGCTCCATCAAGGCTTTTCTCTCTCTGCTGCTACGGGCCTCTGGCAACCATTCCAGTAATCGTCTGACGTCCTTAGCATCGCGCTGAACCGTCCACTGTAATACCGCCTCCATTACAGGATCTTCTGTGGGTAAGAACCGTTCCGCCATACCTTTACTCTAGTCTTACAGCCCATCAATTATCCTGTCCAAGGAGCCTGACCCTGATCCTTTCAAATAACTCTCCTCCGCCAGGGGCAGTGACGATTAGGCTTCGTAGACCACCATAATCACTACCTCTAACCGAAACAAACAACATAGCGACTTGATGCCATAAAGGACTTTGTTGAGCCATTGCAATCAACCATTCATCGTCCGGTACCTGATGACCGCTACGGTTCATCTCTTCTGCGATTTCAAGAATAATTTCCATCGGCTCTTGTTTGCCAAATAGATGGATAAGCGCCATCCACGGGTCTTCACCAAGTTGTTGCTGAGACAAATTTGCTAACAGTAATCCCGCCAATTTCAGGTCTTCACGCCCATGGCGGCGCCATAGTGCGGGTATCAGTCTTGCTAACCTGCGCGGCTTGTCTTTCCCGTAAGTCAATAGCCACGATGCAATGGTTCTCATTTCGGGGTCTGGACAGCCATAATGAGCAGAAAAGCCACCTTGATTTGCTGTAATGTCGGCTCGTGGG
>DAUW01000089.1:0-5134 GCA_002505355.1 Euryarchaeota archaeon UBA229
TCAAGATTTCCGATAGTGGCTTGTGTGTGGGCGACATCAGCCATGGATTCCATCAATCCTTCGCGATCGTCTAACTTGGTCAAAATCTCTAATCTACGGGTACCATGGACGAGCGCCGCATCATGTCTATTTTGACGTTTTTCACAGGCTTCCAAAACCGCTAAGCTGTACACGATTCCAGTCTGGTCATCTTGTTGCTCCCGAACTCGCATAGAACGATTAGTAAATATCATGCAGTCATCATATTTTTCCATGCTTAGATACATCAAACCTACGTGATGTAAGACGGCCGCTGCGAGCGGCTTTCCGGGCTCCAGTTTTTCGGCTGAGGCGGCTAATTCGACGAAATTATCAATTGGCGATTGTTGCCTCTTTAACTGTTCAAATTTAACCCAGCCTGATTCTAAGTCATCGGCGGCAGAGGTTTCGGCGTGCGCTAATAGACGGTCAACAAGCTCGAAGTTTTCAAGCTCTTCGGCGAGCGGAATCAGTCTCAAGGCTAGTGGTGCGTTAACATTGTCAATTGCCCCACCTTTGGTAAGCATGTCGATGATTCGCATAGCCTGTTCCGGGCTAACCTCCCCGTTCATGGCCTAGCGAAGGACAGCACATGAATAACTCCTTGCAAGTGGTTTGCCAATAAATATTGATAATGCAAACCTGTTTGGCTTTACCATGGGTTCGCTAGACGGTTACCTTCAAGCGCTCAGCTTGGTAGCTATATTGATACTCGCACCCATGACCTTACACCTGATAATACACCAAGAGGAAAACACCGTTATTGTATTTGTTGAACAGGAAATCGAAGATGAGGATGAAGACGATCCTCTAGGTCGAGATGTTCCGCAATTGAACCGTACCGAAGTCGCTCGAATTGCCACTTTCAACATCAAAGTATTTGGTAAAACGAAGATGAGTAAACCGGATGTTGTTAGTCAATTGGTTGATACAGTTCTACAGTACGACATGGTTGCGATACAAGAAATAAAAGACATAGATCAAACGGTACCATACGAGTTTCTGTCAGCAATAAACAATGTCTCTGGAGACACCTGGAACATGTCCTTGAGTCCGAGAAGCGGGATGCAGGAAGATGACCAGTCATCGCAGGAACAGTACGCTTACTATTACAATACCAGTGTGTTTAGACAAATAGGCAGCGGGAGTCTATACAACGATAGCGCAAGTGATTATTTCCAAAGAGAACCGTATGTTGCAAAATTCGAACTGTTAAATGTGAGTGGTAACAGTTCTGGTTTTGACTTCACAGTATTTACAGTTCATACCAAACCCGCAGCTGCTTTGGCCGAAATCGATGCACTACACACGGTAATAGAGAGTTATCGCGAGAATAACACTCTTGAAACCGACTTGATATTATTGGGCGACCTTAACGCTGACTGCAGTTATGCCACAGCACAGGAATTGTGGGAGTCGCCAATGCGTATGTCTCAATACCACTGGTTAGTGCATGATTTGGCAGATACAACAGTTTCATCGACAGATTGTGCATACGATAGAATAGTGACTCTGGATAATCTAAACGGCAGATTAGTTGGCTCATGGGGCATTGATACAACAATCACCGATACCAACGTATCGGACCACTATCCAGTGTGGTTTGACTTGTATCGTTGAATCAAATACTCCGTAATCGGCCGCCATCGACCGCTAGTGACACTCCTCTAATTGCTCCAGCCACAGGTAGTGCAAGATAAGTGACTGCAGCAGCAGTCTCCAGTGGGTCAACCAGTCGTTCTATGGGCACTTGATTCATCCAATCGTCGTGTATTTCAGCATGTGATTTACCAGTTTTTTTGTTGATAGAATCTGCTAAGCTACTCAACCTATCCGTGTCGGTAAACCCAGGCAGGACATTGTTGATGGTAATGCAGGGATGGAGTTCCCTCGAAAGGGATTTAGCCCAACTTGCCATCGCCCCACGCAAAGTGTTTGAAAGCCCTAGATTTGGTATTGGTTCCTTTGCTGAAGTAGAGATGATTTGGATAATGCGGCCGTAACCAGCCGCTTCCATTCCAGGCACCAATAATTTGGTTATTTGGTGTGCAGCATGCAAGTGTCTAGTGAATGGCGCGTGAAAATCGTCAACTGAATTTTTCAGAAGTGGCCCTCCTGGGGGGCCTCCTGAATTATTAATAAGAATGTGAACAGGACCGTTGTTCTCCAAAATCGTCTTGATTGCTTCATCAATGGTTGAAAGTTTCTCTAAGTCAATTGGATAGTGGGAAATTTTGCCGCTAGAATATTGGGCAATCTCTTGCGTCAACTCACTCAATGAATCCTCGTTACGGGCACATAGAGTAACATCGGCCCCGGCCATCGCCATCATTTTTGCCGTAGCGGCACCAATACCTTTACTGGCACCAAATACCAAAGCATGTTTGCCGTACAAGGCAGTTTTTGAAAAAGGAAAACCATCAGCCAATAGGTCCATGTTCACGCCAATCGGTCATTAGACATATTATTATTCATCACAACCAATCTAATATCGCGTTGAGTTGTACTAGCCAGTCGTCACTGGCTGCATCAATTATTGTGTAGTGGTTACCTGGCAGCCACAACTTTTGAACATCCGCACCTTTAGCCTCCATTACTCTTGCATAGGCCACTGATTGAGAAATTGGCACTTCATCATCAGTCTCACCATGGATTAGCAACACCGGTGCAATTGGCGGGTTATCAACAGGGTTCAGGTTTGACCACAATTTGGTATCCTCCTCGGGAGAGCAACCAATCCAGCGTCTGACAGCATCACCGTCGTCGGATAGTTTAGCATGGTCGGAGCCAACTAAATCCGTAATTGGCGCCTGAGCAATCGCCAACCATGGTTTTCTTTCCCCTTTAGCGGCTAATATTAATGCAAGCTGACCTCCCGCAGAATGTCCCATGACCATTGACCGCATAATGTCAATTCCGGGTATTAGCGCTAATTGCCCCCAGGCTCGCATGACATCGGAGATGGTGTCCATCCACACTCCCTGTTCATCTTTCGACCATCGCTTAAATTCGATATTCCAAGCAGCCACCCCTGCCTCTGCCAAATCCTCAGCGATAGGTTTCATCAATTCAAGATCGTACTTGTCTTTCCAAAATCCACCGTGGATAAGCATGACACAGGGGATGCCGTGTTCTGTTTCGAATGGAGAGTTTATGTCCGGCATGTACAGGTCAGCAAATTGCCAGGCTTCAGCACCCCACTGCATTCTGTCTACTGCCATGTAAGTCGCAATGATGCTCCATCTATCATGATTGCTAGCCTAAACGATAGTATAAGAGTGATAGGTTAAAGTTGTAAATAATGTCAAATGTACTTGATGTAGAATTCCTCGACATGGATGGAAAAACACAAACACTGAGAAAATTGAGTAATGAGGATACCAAGCAGTGGCTAGTTGTCAATGTAGCGAGCAGGTGCGGATTAACCCGGCACTATACTAGCCTGCAGCAGGTTTCACAGCTTGATGATGTGGTAGTAGTTGGCTTTCCATGTAACCAATTCGGTGGTCAAGAACCAGGCTCTCACCAACAAATATGTGATTTTACCAGTGATAAGTACGGCGTGACATTTCCACTAATGGCAAAAATAGATGTTAACGGGCAGGGCCAGGCATTATTATTCAAAAAATTAACCGCTGTCAGCGGTATTGATGGTCATGAGGGGCCAATTCGCTGGAATTTCGAAAAATTTGTGGTCGACTCTGATGGAAACATCACGCGTCATGCTCCGCAAGCAAAACCAAGTGACATCATCCAATAAACAACCGTTTATACCGACTAGAGCGTTGTAAAGCATATGGTCGACTGGAACTTAGATGCAGGTGTGTCTACAGATATTAACCGCTTGAAAACTCAACATAATGCTGCAAGACCCAGTAGGAAGCGTGGACCCCTTGGGATAAGAAAATCAAGACCCTTAGTCGAGGTTAGTCAACAATATACCACATATTCGGGTGGAAGTCGCAGGAAACAATCAATCATCAAAATCAAGAGAGCCAAACGTAATGAATACGGCGAAGTAGTCAGACAATAATTACGCATCTAGATTAAACCAAACGAAACTCCGCAATCAATAAAGCCAAAGCAGACCTAGGTTGAATGATAAAATGAGGGCCAAGGCTACGACAATCTTCTTGACATTGACACTGATGCTGGCACTAACCGTTCCATTGTCAGAGGGTAACTCTTCTGGCCGACATAACTCCGGTGCATCAGGTTGTAATTGCCACGGTGGCTCGAGTTCGTCGATATCACCTACCGACAATTTCCCCATCGAGTATGACCCATCGGTGCCATCATACAGCATAACAATCAGTTTTACCGGTGGCAATGTCGGGTCAGGCGGCGGATTCTCGCTACAAATAGACGCCGGAACGCTATCTAATCCGGGTGCCAACACCAAAATCAGTGGAAACAGCGTAACTCACTCCAGCCGGTCGGCAACTTCGTGGACGTTTGACTGGCAACCACCGGCTGTCGGAACTGGCGATGTGGTTGTAGAACTGGCGGTAATGAACGCCAACATGGCGAGTGGTAACAACGGAGACGTTTGGTCTAACACTCTAATTCTAATTACAGAATTAGAAGAAAAAGACTCAGACGGTGATGGCTTCACCGACAGCAACGATGCTTTTCCAGATGACCCTAACGAATGGGCTGACTCGGATGGCGACGGGGTTGGAGATAATGGTGATGCTTTCCCCGATGACCCAAATGAACAGCAAGATACTGATGGTGACGGAGTCGGTGATAACTCAGACTGGGCACCAGATAACCCGAACGAATGGGCAGATTCGGATGGGGATGGTATCGGCGACAATGAAGACGCATTCCCAAATGATGCATCAGAGACTGCTGACAGTGATGGTGATGGTGTCGGTGATAACTCAGACTGGGCACCCAACGATGCATCAGAATCAGCCGATACAGATGGCGACGGCGTAGGAGATAATGCTGATGCTTTTCCTGCTGACCCAAGCGAAACCGTTGACTCTGACGGCGATGGCGTTGGTGATAACTCAGACTGGGCACCTAACGATGCATCAGAATCAGCTGATAGTGACGGCGACGGCGTAGGAGATAATGCTGATGCTTTCCCTGCTGACCCAAGCGAAAC
>DAUW01000089.1:5433-12038 GCA_002505355.1 Euryarchaeota archaeon UBA229
TGACCCAAGCGAAACCGTTGACTCGGACGGCGACGGAGTTGGTGATAACTCAGATTGGGCGGTCAATGATGCGTCAGAATCAGCTGATAGTGACGGCGATGGCGTTGGCGATAACTCCGATGCGTTCCCTGACGACGCAACGGAGACAGCAGATACTGACTCTGATGGCGTTGGTGATAATTCTGATGTGTTTCCCCAAGATGCAACTGAGACAGCGGATTCAGATTCCGATGGCGTTGGTGACAATGCCGATTGGGCACCCAACGATCCAAGTGAAACCACAGATAGTGACTCAGACGGTGTTGGTGACAATGCTGACGCATTTCCTCAAAATCCCAGCGAGACAGTAGACTCGGATTTCGACGGGGTCGGTGACAATGCGGACGAGTTCGATGATGACCCATCGGAAACAACTGATACTGACGGTGACGGGGTCGGAGATAATGCAGATGCCTTCGATAATGACCCATCAGAAACATCTGATGCTGATGGGGACGGAGTAGGAGATAATGCAGACGCCTTCGATGACGACCCATCAGAAACATCTGATGCGGATGGGGACGGAGTAGGAGATAACGCTGATGCATTCGATGATGATCCAACTGAAACCACCGACACTGACAACGATGGAGTTGGCGATAATTCAGACTGGGCACCAAACGATTCTACAGAATCCGCAGACAGTGACTCCGATGGCGTGGGTGACAATGCGGATGCCTTCCCTGATGATCCAACTGAAACATTAGATTCAGACAGCAACGGTGTCGGGGATAATGCCCAAGCAATCGCAGAAGCCAAAGCAGCGGCCGAACAAGCCGCCGATGAAAAGCGGAGAAATACCATAATTATCGCAGTAGTAGTAATCGCAGCAATCGCTGCGGCTGTTGCCCTGTTCGTGCGCAACCGTAATTCAAGTGGCAGTGATGGAGTATCAACCGCAAAAGACTATTCTACTGGTACCCAGAATGAGCTAAATGCGGCTGCTTTAGGTACTAACCAACTGCAGATAGTCAATCAATGGACCGATGAATCTGGTTATACTTGGAGAAAAATGAGCGATAATACCTACCATTACTGGGACGGTAACCAATGGATCAAACACAGTTAGTACCTAAGGACTAACACGCTTTCTGTCTCTTGGGAACAACACAGTTTCTCTAACGTTTTTTGCCCCTGTTAATTTCATCAGGATTCTTTCAACTCCCAAGCCCCATCCAGCGTGTGGTGGCACACCATGTCTAAATCCTGCGACGTAGAACTCAAATTCCTCTGGGTCTAAATCCATTTTTTTCAGATTATCAATCAGCACGTCCATCCGGTGTTCACGTTGACCACCGGACGTTAATTCATCCCGCCCAAAGTTAAGATCGAATCCACGACTTAATTGCTCGCCGGTTGAGCCATCCTCTCCTTTTACGTGATGAATGTAGAATGGTTTGAGCGCCATCGGCCATCGTGGAAGAAAGTAAAACTGTGGCAGGTCATCAGCTAACAAATCTGAATTCTCTGCGTCAATGTCATCCCCCCACTCAATTTCTCCACCTTTTTCTTTGATGATTCTTATGGCATCACAGTAAGAAACTCTCGGAAATGGTAGCTCTGGAACAATGACTTCAACAGGTTCCTCGCCTTTGCTGGCACGATATTGGTTGATGGTTGCTATGTAGGATTGAGATTCTTCATCATCAGCAATTGATTGCCACATGTGGTGAATCATTCGCTCTAGGACTCCCATTACATCATCATCTGTCGACCATGAGCATTCTATATCGAATGATATGAACTCATTCAAGTGACGGTACGTGTCATGCTTTTCCGCCCTAAATGCTGGTCCAATTTCAAACACTCTTTCTAAACCTCCAGACATACACAACTGTTTGAACAGTTGTGGTGATTGGTTCAGGAATGCCGGTGTATCGAAGTACTGCATTGGGAAAAGGTCCGTGCCGCCTTCGGTAGCAGTAGCGACAATTTTCGGTGTGTGTGTCTCAAAAAACCCCTCACTAATTAGCGCCTCTCTTCCGTATTGCAATACTTTGCCACGCAGTCTGAACATTGCTGCTATGTGGGCCCTTCTCAAATCGAGGAATCGGTTGTCCAATCTAGTGTCTAACTCGACATGGACAGTGTCAGTTACCCCTAGTGGTAGTGGCGCTTCAGCTTTGGCGATTACGACAACAGATTCCGCTATCACTTCGTATGCGGGCGGTGGCGGGGATTCACCTTCTTTCAATTTTGGAGGACGTTTTTCACTTACTTTGCCGGTGAATTGTAATGTTGATTCCCGCGTCATTCTTTGCACCATATCTAGAGCTTCCGAACCAACATTATCCGCTTTGAGGAATATTTGGGTCTTGCCAGTTCCGTCACGTAAATCGACAAAGCAAATCGCTCCTTTACCCCTATTAGCTTCCATAAAACCGGCCACAGTCACCTCAGTGTCAATCAGCTCTGCACCACTACTCTGTATTTCACCTAGGGTATGGGTGCGATAATGGGTTGGTACGTAATTGCTCATGGATGGGCGGGACTTGGCATAGGTCATCAAGCATTCGCTAGGTATTTTTGATAATTAGAAACTCATAGCACACTAATTTATTACTAATGAGAATAATCAGGATAACGATTATACGATTGATTCATAAAGTGGTTGTTGCCGCCTCAGCGCATGACTGAAGTCCTTTTTTCCTCAGAATCTGTAACCAGCGGGCATCCAGATAAACTGTGCGATGCGATATCAGATGCTATTGTTGATGCATGCTTAGCGGTTGACGCCAATGCAAGAGTGGCGGTAGAAACCTGCGTGAAAGGTAAACAAGACCAAGGATTAATTGTTCTTGCGGGGGAAGTCTCGCTTGCTGGCGAGGTGCCAGATTATGAATTAATTGCTCGTAAGGCAGCAGCGGATATTGGCTATACTTCTCACTCAATTGGCATGGATGCCACCGACCCCGATTTTTGTGAGGTTCAAGTGCACATAACCACGCAATCAGCAAATATCGCTCAGGGGGTCAACCAAGACGGATTGAATCAGGGAGCTGGCGATCAAGGCATGATGTTTGGTTACGCCTGTGAAGAGACTGAGGCGTATGACGGTCTGCAGGGTAGGTATTTCCCCTTAGCAGCAGCGCTATCTCAAAGGTTGTCTAGAAGACTGACTGCGGTTCGAGAACAGGGAATTTTGTCCTGGGCACGTCCTGACGGTAAATCGCAGGTGACCGTACAGTACGATTCAGAGGGTAATGTTGAGAAGGTACACACTGTGGTAATTGCGATTCAACATGATGATAGATTGAAGGATGAATTTGGAGGTTCAGAATCACAAGAACTGGCACATATTGAACAAGCGATCAAAGAGCATGTTGTCGAGCATTCCATTCCATCTGAGTTATTGTCCGACGGTTACAAATTGGTGGTTAACGGTACTGGCAGATTCGCTGATCCAGGTGGCCCTTATGCTGACGCTGGACTAACAGGGAGGAAAATTATTGTTGACACATACGGTGGTATGGGTCGACATGGTGGTGGCGCATTTTCGGGCAAGGACCCATCCAAAGTTGATCGTTCAGCAGCGTATGCATCCCGCTGGGCTGCCAAACACGTGGTTGCGGCAGGTCTAGCATCTCGCTGTGAGATTCAGTTAGCATACGTAATCGGCGTGGCTGAACCTGTTAGCGTCCGCGTGGAAACCTTTGGGACTTCTTCGCTCAGTGAACATGATGTCGGCAACAGAGTCAAACAGGTATTCGACTTTAGGCCGGGAGCCATTGCCAGAGACCTTCGCTTGCAAGCGCCAATATACTCCATAACTGCTGCAGGTGGTCACTTTGGTCGAGTTCCTACCGAGCATGGGGAGTTCCCTTGGGAAGTGCTTCATGAGGACAAAATCCGCGCGCTACAACAGAAGCAATGATGGGACAAATATAGTCCAAATGTCCGATTCACTCAATAGGGGTGTCTTATTGGGTTGGTATGGTCTTATGTCGCGTAGTGCATCAAAAGCAATGATGTTTGTTGGTTTATTGGTATTAACGAGCCTAACTCCAATGGTTGTTAACGTATCAGCAACCAATACGATTTTACTTTCTCTCGACAATCCCCATGTGGTGATTCAGGGTGGTGATGCGGCTAACATAACCCTTACAATCGAGAATGGCGGAGACTACACAACCAGTTACAACGTTAGTTTAGAAACCCAAGCATTGAGTAGTGTTTGGAACATCACGTTGGTTAGTAATTCAACAGAAGAGGTAATTCCAACTGGGTCAACAACCATAGATCTGTCTGTGGTTCTAAGTATCAATGCAATACCAGAAAACAGCGGTACCTTCACGATTAACGTTAGTGAGTATGGTAGCGAATTATCCAACAATATCACGGCGTCAGTAACAGTAGAGCCAGCCTATGCTTCATCGGTCGAGTTCAATACAATAAACGGCCCACTGCAGCAAATGCTGGCAGGAACGACTGCAAACTTTACCATTGATGTCAATAATGATGGTAATGCGCCGGATACTATTCTGCTGGATGTTGATGCAGAACCAGATTTGGTAGGTTTCTGGGCCAATTACAGCAATAGCTCCAGTAATCACAGTAACAATACCTCCCCGACCGTTGAGGTTCCAGAGGACGTTTTGATGTACGGTAACAGTTTCATTTACACCAACAACATGGACGTCATCCTTGCAGACCTGTTTGATTCAGTCGGAGAACATAACTCAACAGTTGCTAAAACCGCTGGTTCGCTGACGCTAGAAGACCACTGGGATAGTATCAATACATCAGGTGACTCATGGAACACAACGCTGAGAAATTCTGGACATGATTGGGACTTCGTTGTCCTCCAAGACCAGAGTCAAATTCCAGGATTCGATAGAACCGATCAAGATTGGATAACTAGCAAAGATAGTGGAGTACTTATTGCAGATGCAGTAGAACAGGAGGGTTCACAAGTTATGCTGATGATGACATGGGGTTACCTTGCTGCAGATCCACTTAACCCAATCATTTACTCGAACTACACCAATATGCAAGAGCGTTTGAGACAAGGATATGTTGATTTCCATGATAACATGACCACGCCCTCACGCGATGTGTGGATTGCTCCTGTTGGCCTCGGCTTCGCAAACATCTATCATACAGTCAAGAACTCGGGAGGAACTCCTGAGGCTCCTGGAAGTGCTTTCCATAATCTCTATTCGAGCGATGGTGTCCATGCTTCGCTCTCGGGTGCATATCTCGCTGCGTGCGTTATCTACGCCTCTATGACGGGCAATTTCTCTGTTGAAACCAACGATTCAATCGGCTTAAGTGCAGCAGAAAAATTGACTCTACAACAAGCTGCCGATGACACGGTGTTCAATCAGACCAGTAACATTTCTTACCCATGGCAACAATCCTCAAATCCAACACTGCTGAATCAACAGAGAGTAATACCTCCGGGCTGGAATCTCGTATTTGCTGATCAAGAGATGGCTAACGTACCGGCATTAAGCAATGTTCAAACAACCCTCCAAGTTTCAGTGCCAAGCGATGCAAGTCCTGGTTTTTATGGATTTAATTTGTTCTCGGCATCAACCAATGGTAATACTTCAACAAGTTACACATTTGTGGTTGAGGTTATGGCTGAAAATGCAGTAGAGTTCTCGTTCCTTGACCAAGATACTGACTTCATACCCGGTCAGCTGATTACGACCTCATTACAAGCAACCAACACAGGTAATGGCGAACTAGACCTTACGTGGCAGGCGGCGGTCGATAGCGGGCCGTGTAGTGTGCAACTTGTTGATTCAGTAACTGAAGGATTATCCCCCGGTGCTTCAGTTGAGGTTGGATTCACAATCGAGGTAGATGCACTAGCCACCAAATCAGATGAGTGTGAGATAACATTTGACGGTCAAGGCATGTACGGTGATTACTCTTACGACGCCGAAGATTATACTTTCATAATCGGAATAGATGAATTAGTTGATTTTGCCCTCTACTATCCAGGCACTGTTGTTGACTTAATCCCGCAAAATCCTGAGCAATATGAAGTTAGAATTTACAATAATGGCAGCGAGTCAGTCGAATTCTTCCTTGACATTGCGGATGGATCACCTCTTGACACCTCAATAGTCGGTAGTAGCGGAGTCAACGTTACCTCCGGCGCTGTTGGAGTTTGGATTTTGACTACTGATGTTGCGCAAGGTGTTGTTGGAAACTATGACCAAAGTTTTGCAGTCTCATACAACGGCTTGTCAAGCTCCACGATGGTGGGATTCGATGTTCAACCCGTTGCCGAATTTACTATGTCTGGCCCGCTGGATGGACGGATTTCAACCAAGCCGGGAGAATCGGTTGATGTTACACTAGAACTATCCAATACAGGAACCATGGACCTGAACCTTAGTGCTTCGGTTTCTGGTTTGCCTACTGGCGCAGAAGTGACATTTTCTGATGTTGATGTTAGCCTCATTGCAGGCTCGACAACGACCGTAACAATGAGCGTGAGTATGGTTTCTACCTCCCAATCAGGCTCCTACCCAATTATTGTTGCATATTCCTCCGCAGAGTACACAGTTTCGCTTAATCTCGAAATGCAGGTTGCTGATAGCGTTGGCCTT
>DAUW01000135.1 GCA_002505355.1 Euryarchaeota archaeon UBA229
CCCTTGCACAGCAGTGAGATGTTCGAATAATTCAGCCTGTCCGTTACCATTGACCTCAACCTTTGCCATCAAAGGAAATGTCACACCGTATTTCTCACTGGTAAAATCGCATATTTCTTGGTGATTACCCGGCTCTTGGCCACCAAATTGGTTACATGGAAATCCGACAACTAATACATCAGGCATGCTGGACACTGCCTGCAGATTTGTGTAATGTCTGGTGAGTCCACATCGGCTTGCAACATTAACCACCAGCCACTTCTTGGTGGTCTCTGAGCCTAGTGACCGCAAGGTATGTGTATTGCCCTCCATGTCTAAAAACTCAACATCAAGCACATTTGCCATGGCCTAATTTACTTGTTGCATGTCTTATACTGTCGTTTATCCCAGTAATCATGATAGGTCAGTGATAGTAGCGTCAAACATGGCTGTTGACCGCATGCAGTGGGGTGCAGAAAAGTGGCAATTTGCCGACCTGTATACACCTGATGTAGATTCTCCTTACGCTTCCGAACACGGACTTCCGTGTGTGATGCTAATTCACGGTGGATTTTGGAAAGAAAAATATGGTCTAGAATTAATGAAGCCAATTGCGGAAGATTTAGCAGAGGCAGGTATTGCTGCATGGAATGTTGAATTCAAACGATGGAGTGAAGATGATGAAGGAGTATGGATGGATACTTTATCTGATGTCCTGCGAGCTTGGGGTCAACTGGCCTTACTGCCTGGTATCGACATCATGAGATCAATGGTCATGGGACACTCTGCGGGAGGTCAATTGGCTTTGCTATTGGCAGCAAAAGGCGAGCGTAAACCATGGTTAGCAATCGCTCAATCCCCAATTACTGATTTGGTGGGGGCAGACCATGCAAAACTTTCAGATGATGGTGATGCAGTGAGGCGATGGATTGGATGTAGCCCTGAAGAGAATCCTGAGTTATGGTCTAATCTTAATCCAGTTGATAATCCACCAATGTCACCGGTGCTAATTATTCACGGTGAAGCGGATGAGGAGGTCCCTATATCACAGTCTGAAACCTACGCTAGAGTTATGACAGCTAAGGGCGCAGACGTGCAAAAATTGTGGCTTCCCGGAGACCATTTCACCATAATTGATGTCGCCAGCGATGACTGGCTTGTCGAACTCAACGCAATTCTAGATTGGTTGTGACGAATAATAATATGTCATATGACATTGTCGGACTAACATGGACTTGCTTAACGATGAGTTTCCATTCGCAAAAACCGCACTCAGTGGCAAACATGCACTGATTTTTGGTGCGAGTAAAGGTATTGGTGCCGCAACGGCAAAAATGATGGCGATGGCCGGCGCTGATGTCACCCTGTGCGCTCGTAACGAAGATTCACTTGTCAAGATTGTAAGTCAAATAAACGAGTTTGCAACAGGAAAAATCTCTCATGCAGTAATTGACTTAGAGGACTTGGATGCTATCGATGGTCTGATTGAAAATTTATTGCAAAATAAGCCTCCAGTTCACATCCTCATCAATAATTCAGGTGGACCTCCCGGAGGACCGCTACTAGACAACTCCGTGGTAGACTTTGATGCCCCATTCACTAGACATTTGCACGCCGCCCACAAAATCACGAAATTATTAGTTCCACAAATGGAAGCGTCAGGCTACGGTAGAATAATCCAAATAATCTCTACCTCGGTTAGGGAACCAATTCCAAATCTTGGTTTATCGAACACTTTGAGGGGAGCAATGGCTAGTTGGGCTAAGTCGCTGTCGAGAGAATTACCCCCTTGTATAACTATTAACAATGTATTGCCTGGGTTTACTGATACCGAACGTTTGGGTAGTCTAGCGAATTCAATCAATCAAAAAACTGGCAAATCACTCGATGAAATACACGAAGGATGGATGGGACAGGTGCCGATTGAGCGATTAGTTGACCCAATGGAAACTGCATCTGCAATTACCTATCTAGCACTGCCCGCAGCTGGAGCCATCAGAGGAGTATCGCTTGCAGTTGACGGC
This sequence comes from Euryarchaeota archaeon UBA229, assembly GCA_002505355.1. Lineage (GTDB taxonomy): Archaea > Thermoplasmatota > Poseidoniia > Poseidoniales > Poseidoniaceae > MGIIa-L1. Next base: position 2,004 of record DAUW01000135.1, read on the forward strand.
GGCAGGTTACGAAGTATTTGATTATCGATAGAGGTCGAACCAAACCGGATAGTGATCAGATACGCTTGTATTGGTAATCGATGTATCTATACCCCAACTTCCAACCAGCCTGCCATTTAGATCGTCAAGGGTGATAATTCGGTCATACGCGCAGTCTGTGGATGAGACTGTCGTGTCTGCAATATCATTCACTAGCCAATTATATTGCGGCTGACGTAACGGCGACTCCCACAACTCCTGTGCAGTTGCGTAACTACAATCTGCGTTTAAATCGCCTAACAGTATGACATCTGTTTCACTAGAATCATTTTCTTGATAACTTTGAATCACCTCATGCAAAGCATCGATTTCTGCCAAAGCAGAAGCCGGTTTGGTGTGGATGGTAAATAGTGTGAAATCGAATCCTGAACTATTACCGCTAGCATTGAGTAATTCGAATTGTGCTCGATATGGTTCCCGCTGAAAATAATCATTGGATGAATCATTGTATAGTTCACCTTCACCTATTTCTCTAAATACACTGTGATTGTAGTAATATGCATACTGCTCTTGAGAAGACTGATCATCTGCTTGAGTTCCACTCCGCACGCTTAATGACATATTCCAAAAGTTACCCGATGCATTATTTAATTCAGCCAAAAAATCGTATGGTACGGTTTCATCGATGTCTTTAATTTCCTGAATGGCGACTAGGTCATACTGGAGGACAGTATCAACCAACTGAGTCACAACCTCTGGTTTACCCATCTTGGTTTTACCGAAAACCTTGATGTTAAAAGTGGCAATCCTAGCGACTTCTGAACGGTTCAATTGAGGTATTTCTCTACCGACAACCTCTTCTTCATCCTCCGGTTCATTCTCGGGTTCAACAAAGACAAAAACTGTGTTTTCCTCCTGATGGACCATCAAATGGATGGTCATTGGTGCGAGTATCAGAATCGCTACCAAACTCAAGGCTTGAAGATAGCCATCCATTGAACCCATGGTTGGTCCAAAACGGTGTGCATTATCAAGATTTATTGCTAGACAGATTGCAAGAGGTTATTCGTGTGATGATTGACGCAAAACCATGAACGGGGAGGTCTCACCAGAGCAAGCCGAGCGTATCATCACGATGTTAACAGAAGGTGCAGCCATTGAAAATGTAAACACCCCATTAGCGTTAAGGCTAATTCCGCTAGCGGAGGAACTTGAAAATCCAGATTTAGTAACACGATTACTTGACCACGCCGAAAAGTCAGCCGAAGATGATATTGAGTCTGGATGGGTAAAATTTGAAACCTTACGATTGAATAATTCATCTGTTGATGACTTTGTTGAACTAGCAGCAACTGTTGAGAAACTCGAAGCGGGTAAACCGTTAGCTGCCGCTGTATTGCATCATGTTGGATTGATGTATCTTGGCGGCGAACAGTTCAACGAATGCACCGTTTTTACCACCCGGTCAATGCGAATAAGGGAACAATTGGATGACCAAGCGGGGTTGGTGTATAGTTTAGCGGTGCTAGAGGCTTGCGAGAAACGACAAAACCAACATGATTCAGCGCTAGTTCACGGCACCCGTAGGCTCGAAATCCTGTCGCAATTAGACGACCAAGAAGGTTTGATGGAGTCAATGGCTGATGTCGCCCATACACAGGCCACCATGGGCAATTTCGATGCTGCGATTGACCTCTACAATCAGTCTTTAGAGTTGTCTAATACATTGGAGGATGTTTCCGGGCAGTTTGTTGCACGCTGGGGTCTGGCAGACATTTCTGAGATTCAGGGCGATTACCAGACAGCAATGCTACACCTATCTGACTGTCTGCATGCTTTCATTGCCTTTGGTCTACCTGCACCAACACCAATCAGAGAGCGGCTTGATGCATTAACTAAACTTGAGAATCCACAAGAAGAGGAATAATTTCCGCATCGATTATGGCCTAAGAGCGTCTGGCAAGGTTAGTGGCAGGCTATGAAGCATGACATATTCTTCTCAATTAGTCAGACTCCAGACGTCAACAATATTACGCCATCAGAACAAGAAATGTTTGAAAATTACTTTCAACAACTTAGACACGCTGACAAGTTGGGCTTCGGTGTTGGGTGGATTGCTCAAGCCCACCTGTCGACCGAAACCCAAAAACAAAACTCTGCTCCTGTGGTACCTCACTGGCAAGGAGAAGTTGGACTTTGCACCGATTTCCCACAACTAGCAATGGAAAGTTTCCGACAAACCAGTAACATCGAAATTGGTTCCGCTGTGATCAGTATTTTGGCTAGTGGAGGACCTATTGCCCAAGCTGAGCGAATTGCTAACACGGTACAATTTTTATCAATGCATGGGGATCAGCGAAAACTGTATGTTGGGTTCAGCGCCGGACGATTTGAGTTTATGGCTAGACCCTATGGCATCAAGCCGAGAAATCCATGGGAACAAGCAGGATGGAAACCGCTGCGAGGTCTTATTTTCCTCGAAGCGAGTGAGATATTTCTCCGCCTCCTCAATGGCGAAACAATATCCAGCAAGGACATAAGAGAAACCAAGCTATCACGCAACAACTTTCGCAGCGATGAAGAGTGGGAGATGTTCATAGCAGAATATCGCAAAGCCAACAGTGCCGAAAACATCGATGAAGTAAAAATCCCCGCTCGCTACAATTTTGAAGAAATTTCTATTATTCCAAAACAGTGGAACCGCCGGCAGCTGCAACTAATTGCTGGGACTCACGACCCAGTTGCACAGATTTTTGTTAACACAATATCGCCGGTTCGTGTATTCAATCTGTCGATTACCTCCCCTGAGATTATCGACCAAACACATCAGCGAATGAGGGAGAATTATCACCCCGAGGGTGGAGAATGGCTGCGAAGTTACATGCCTCGGACTAGTTTTGTTTTCATTAATGACGAGCCTGGTTTAACCACTGAAGAGCAGAGTCAAGCTGCTGCGTTAGAAGGAAAACAAGCACTACAAGCCTACTGGAATGCCTTGGAAGGTACTATCGATCCAGATAAAGTTGCCAAAGCTGCTAACAACGCACTAATCGGCAACCCCGCTGAAATTGCTGAGCAAATTATCGAGAGGTTCCATCCAGCGGACACAATCATGGCATGGTTTGATTTCTTCAACCATGATAGTGACCGAGTCTGTCGTAATATGACTGCATACATGACTAAAGTCGTGCCAATGGTCGAGAAGATGCTGGAGGATGTCGCATGAGTAGCAAAGAAATCCCATCCGCAGTCAGAGAAGGCAAACCCGGAAGTTCAATGTATCCAGAATCCTCGCTTGGTGAGAGCATCGATGGGATTGATACTGGGCGTGAAGTTGATTGGGAACCGCTGGTTGACTATCGCAGGAATGGTGTATCTGAGACGACCATTCACGGAGCAGTCGCCTGGGCGCACGGCGATGAGGTAATACACTCATTTGGTGGCAATGTCCTATGCTACGGTCGCTCCATGATGAAACCGTTCATGCTCAAGGCATTCACTGAGGAACTGAATGATGCAACTTGGGAACAAAAAGCCATCTCGGTAGCATCACACAATGGCGACACAGAACATGTTGCTGCCGCTCAATCACTGCTATCTGAGGAGGAATGGCCACTCATGCTGACGCCGCTAGATGTTCCACTTATCCAATTTGGCAGACAAGTTAGGCGGCCTCGTAGATGGTATCATACATGCTCTGGAGAGCACTCGGCAATACTGCACGGATGCCGTAAAAAAGGTTGGAACCGCGCCGGTTACACTTTACCCAGTCATCAGGTTTTCAAGGCTTATTTGGAACAAATTCGAACCTATTTGGGAACGGAATGGGAGCCTCTTAGGATTGCCAAAGATGGATGTGGACTGCCCACTGTGTCGAATACTGTGGCTGAATTAGCCCAGATCTATGCTGGCTTGGTAAGGGATAAGGACGATGATTGGATTTGGGAGGCGATGGTTAGACATCCTGACTTAGTCGGTGGTTTCAACCGTCTCGACTCAACGATACTCAAAGCTGGAGCAGGTCGGGTGATTGCTAAAGAGGGAGCGGATGGACTACTAGGGTTAGCCATTGAGCATGAGGATTACCCGAAAGGACTGGGAGTCGTGATTAAAATTGCCCACGGTTGGAATTCACAAGCTACTTGGTATGTCGCTAGAGCAGTTCTCGGAGTGCTGGGAATCGATTTGAGAAATCCATACCCCTTGCATCGGCAAAAAGCCTTCATCGTTCCAGGAATAGTTCCTCAAAAGTATGTTGAAACCCTCAGTAAAATCGACACATGGGATGAATGGGATCCTGACAAGGACCGATGGACTTACGATATTGAGGTGTAAGTTTGCAGATTGAAAATTTCATTGACGGTAAATTCATACCGCCTGTTAACAAGGATTACATGGATAACTATAATCCAGCAGAAAACGTTGTGATAGCGACAATACCAAACTCAACATCAGAGGATGTTGACTTAGCGGTTAAGGCAGCATCTCGAGCACAACTAGCATGGTCAAATCTCACAATCAAGGACCGTATCCAGTGGCTGAGAAAGATTGCTGAAGGATTAGAACTACGAAAAACCGAGATTGCTAGCCTCGAAAGCATTGACACCGGGAAACCATTAACACTCGCCGCTAAGGTAGACGCAAATCGAAGCGTCAGCAACTTCAATTTTTTTGCCGAGCATGCAGAACAGCTTGGTGAACTTCGCTTTGAGATGCCAGATGCGACCAACTATGTCAAACGCAAGCCGGTTGGTATTGTCGGCCTGATAACGCCGTGGAACCTACCACTATACCTGCTAACTTGGAAGATTGCGCCCGCTTTAGTAATGGGAAATACCATAATTGCTAAACCGAGTGAAATGACACCATTAACAGCAAATTTACTGTGTGAAGTCCTGGCATCAATCGATTTCCCTGATGGAGTAATAAATATCGTTCAAGGTTTGGGAAAAAATGCCGGTCAAGCGATAGTCGAACATCCTAAAATTAGAGCCATTTCATTCACAGGTGGCACCGACACCGGAAAGATTGTCGCCGCTACCGCGGCTCCCATGTTTAAGAAATTATCACTTGAATTGGGCGGTAAAAATGCCACAATTATTCTCGATGACGCAGACTTAGCTGCCGCAGCCAAAGGAGCGGCGAGGGCGGCGTTTACCAACTCAGGACAAGTATGTCTATGCGGATCGAGAATTCTAGTGGCGGACAGCATCTATCAAGTATTCATCGATTTACTAGTAATGGAGATTGAGGCCATGAAAATCGGGAATCCGCGCAATGAAAGCACCGATATTGGCTCAGTAATATCTCAAACCCACATGGCAAAAGTTCTCTCTTACATCAAATTAGCAGTTGAGGATGGCGGTAAAATTCTCACAGGTGGATCACGATTGTTAATGCCGGAACCGAATCAAGAAGGCGCATTTGTTGCACCAACACTAATCGAAGGTTTGCCAATTGATTCACGGTGCGCAACTGAAGAGATATTTGGGCCTGTAGCGACTATTCATCGGTTTGCGACTGACCAAGACGCCATAGCAATGGCTAATGCCACCCAATATGGGCTAGCAGGGTCAGTTTGGACTACTGACACAGAACGTGGTAAAGCAGTTGCTGAGCAGGTAGAAAGTGGTGTTTTATGGGTAAATACGTGGCTACACCGTGACCTCAGAACCCCATTTGGAGGGGTAAAAAACTCTGGTGTTGGTCGGGAAGGTGGTGACTGGTCACTGAATTTCTTTTCCGAACTAAGTAACATCTGTGTAAAAAATGACTGAACATATCTTGATAAGCAATCCCGTCGTTTTATCTATTATGGCCACCACCGGGAATTTACCATTGTTTGTTCTCCCGATGGTATTGGTGCCTGGTGAAATTCAAAGTTTGCGAATCTTTGAGCCACGCTACAGGCAGATGTTGGATGATTGTTTGTTGGACGACAAGCCGTTTGGCATGATAATGACTGACCCGCTGAGTTTTCACAATGGATGGAACGGACCCCGAACATTTGGATGTGAAGCTGAGATAATCAGCCATGAAACTAAGGGCAGCAACCACTTTATCGAATTTGTCGGCCGAAGAAGATTCAAGATTGACAAAGTAATTGACCCAGCTTTGCCGCCGTTTGAAGATGACAGCATGGCAGATCTTATCCCCGAGATGGGAATATTACCTGATCTAGAAACCATACTACAGCGCATTCCAGAAGATAGTGCACACTCAAAACTTTATCTCTCAGCGGATGTGACTTACCTAGACGATGAGCATGAATTGACCGCTTTTCAACAGCAGGAGCTCAAGGCCACTTTGAATGGAATCTTGAGCAAAATTGGCGGCATATTACAAATTGAAAAAGACGCACTTGAGGACTGGATTGAGGACCGAACAGAAATGGTGATAGACGAGAGTTCATCGTCGATGTTTGCAGTTGCAGCACTCACCATAAGTGACCCTGAGTACAAGTATCAACTGTTATCATGCTCAGATCTCAAACAGGTATTTCTCCAACTTACCAGATTTCTCGCTGAGATGGATGTCTAAACCTAGCGTGACCTTCAAAACTCAACGGCTAGTGGTTATACCATGTCCGTTCACGGCCAAGCAAAAAAGGTCACTACCCACACGCTGCAAGAGATGAAGCGAGCCGGCGAGAAAATAACCATGCTTACAGCATATGATTATTCGTTGGCTAAGTTAGTTGACAATGGCGGTGTCGATGTAATATTGGTTGGCGATTCTGCTTCGAATGTCATGGCAGGGCAGGTTACCACCGTCCCTATGACCCTCGATCACATGATTTATCACGCTCAGTGCGTCAAGCGGGCTGTTGACCGCGCACTCATCGTAGTTGACATGCCTTTTGGCACCTATCAAGGCAATTCTGCGATTGCATTGGAATCGGCAATACGAATAATGAAAGAAGCCGAAGGACATGCTGTTAAGTTAGAGGGCGGTGATGAAATCGTGGACTCAATCAAGCGTATACTAACAGCTGGAATACCTGTTATGGGCCACCTTGGCTTGACACCACAGTCGATTTACAAATTTGGTACATACACTGTCAGAGCTAAGGAAGATGAAGAAGCAGCAAAACTAGTAGCAGACGCAAAAATTCTTGAAGCAGCAGGATGCTTCGCCATCGTACTGGAAAAAATACCGCGCGAACTTGCTAAGCGGGTCAGTGAGGCAATCAGTATACCGACCATTGGTATAGGTGCAGGCCCTGATTGTGATGGACAAGTTCTCGTTTTGCACGACTTACTGGGAATTACCATGGATTTCTCTCCAAGATTCCTCAGGAGATACCTTAACCTTGCTGAATCAATCGATGGTGCCGTGAAACAGTACTGCAAGGACGTCAGAGTTGGGGATTTCCCAAATGATTCTGAGAGTTACACTTCATAGGCCGATACTATACACCAAAAGAGCACCAGAAAAGGCGCCAATATCTACTGCAAAGGCATGCCAAACGCCATATCTGAATGGTGGTAAATCATACCTACCCCATGATGTTGAAATCCAAACCCACAGCAAAAGCGCGCCGTAACCACCACAGAATAACGCCCCCCAGCCAGAGAACCACACCATGAAAAATATTGTCCCAGGTAACGCCAAACCCATGGTATATTCATACCAGCGTGATGCTGCATCTCTTACCAAGGTAAAATAGAGCACTGGAGAGAAGATAATCGATGCCAATATGGCACCTTGTGGGGGTGAGGGCCAGCCGTAATTTGGAGTGATGGACAGTTGGAAGAATATCCCGACAGCCATACCAAACAGTGCTGGTGCAATAATATGGCGAATACCGGTATTAAAATCGAGACCTCGCACCCGATCTAGATTAGATTCATTGGACGAACTTGCGTAGGGCGACAAGTCAATATCTGTCTCGTCCATGATTAAGCCAATCTATGCTGCCGTTTGAGTCTTAGGTATTCATATTTCCATCCGCTTATGATATAGGCAACCGACCATTAGCCTACACCATGGCGCAGGGCGAGATTGTTGCGGGCTGCTTAGCACCACACCCACCACACTTGGTATACGCAGAAAATCCGGAACAGAACGAACCAGTTGCAGAAGGCGGCTGGGAACAACTCAGATGGGGTTATGAAAGACTAAGAGAATCACTCAAAGACATCGAATATGATGCCATAGTAATCCTATCTCCGCACTGGCAAACCTATATTGGGACTCATTTTCTCGGTCTAGAAAATTTTCAGAGCCTGTCTGTAGATCCAGTATTCCCCAACCTCTTTCGCTACCACTATGACATGAATGTCGATATCGAGCTCGCTAAGCAAATCCATGACAAAGCGCACGGCGCAGGACTAGCGGTTAAAATGATGACAAACCCTGACTTTAGAGTCGACTATGGCACAATAACCACTGGACATATGTTTAGACCGGAATGGGACAAACCACTGGTCGTCATA
>DAUW01000035.1 GCA_002505355.1 Euryarchaeota archaeon UBA229
TGCACTAACGTTTCCTAATGCCAATAGGCCGAGGGTTCCGATCAAAAGCAGGCTCGATGTTCTCTTCAAATTTGATTTAAACATATTTCTCAAACCTCGGTTTCCTTGTTTAGTATATAAAAGAGTGTTAAGATTTATAATACATCTATGCGTTTTTACTACTTTTGTCCAGTTTGCACCTTCCATAATCTACTGTAAATTCCGGCACGATTTATTAGTTCATCATGACTACCAGCTTCGACAATTTTGCCGGCATCCATGACAAGTATGGTATCACAATTTCTTATCGTTGATAATCTGTGGGCAATAATTACCGTTGTTCGGTCTTTTGAGACGTAATCAATCGATCTCTGTAATGATGCTTCAGTCTCATTATCGACTGCAGATGTTGCTTCGTCTAAAATAAGTAATGGAGCATCTTTCAGGACCGCGCGAGCGATTGCTAACCGTTGCCTTTGCCCGCCAGACAGGCGATATCCCCCCTCGCCAACCATAGTCTGCCACTGGTCTGGTAAACTGTTGACGAATTCTGCAATTTCTGCGATTCGTGCTGCCTCATGCACCGCATCATCCGATGCAGTTGGATTGCCGTATCGTATGTTCTCCAAAATAGAAGTCGGGAACAAGGTAATGTGCTGCTCAACTAAAGCTATTGACGAGCGTAGGTGCTTTAGCGACCAGTTATCAGTCGACTCACCGCACCAAACGATTTCACCGGAGCCGGGTTGAGCAAACCTAAGAAGCAGTCTAGTTAAAGTGGTCTTTCCAGCACCAGTAGAACCGACAATTCCAGTGGTTTTTCCCGCTGCTAAACTCAAAGATAAATCTGTAAACGTGTTCTCTCTTCCGCGGTAGGCAAAGGAAACATCATTGAAATTGATGTCACTGTTGTTGATTAATTCACGTTCTGGCGCGTAATTGCCCTCAGTGATTTCTATTTCTGAGGTCAGCACATCAAGAACTCTGGTCGATGACGCCATTGCCCGCTGATAGAGATCAAAAGTTTCTCCTAATCTAGTCAACGGCCAAAGTAATCTCTGAGTCATGAATACCAGCACAGAATATGCTCCAACCGCTAATGTTCCCTCCAATGTATACCAACCTCCCAGTAATAGCGTTGCAGTAAATCCGCACAATATAGCCATTCTAATTAGTGGAGTGAAGGCGGCAGACAGACGGATTGCCTTGCGATTCGCCTCTCGATAATCGTCGCTTAACCTCCTGACTCTGGCTACCTCAATATCTTCTGAAGTAAATGATTGAATGGTTGACATACCAGACAAATCATTTTCCAGCAATGCATTCATTTTGCCGGCAGCACTTCGAACCTCTGCATATTTTGGTTCAAGACTTCGCTGATATCTAAACGAGCCCCAAACAATTACCGGAATGGGAATAATCGCTAACAGCGCGACCTCCCATGAAATGAACAGAAAAACTGCACCGACAACTATCACGGTGGTCGAAACCTGCAGTAAATCATTAGCGCCTTTATCGAGAAATCGCTCTAATTGGTTGATATCATCATTTAAAATAGCCAAAATATCACCCTTTTGACGTTCATCAAACCAACCCATACCTTGTTTTTGTACATGATTGAAAGTATCGAGTCGTAATTCGTGTTGGACTGTCTGCGCTAAATTACGCCACAATACGCCGTAAAAATATTCAAACAAGGATTCAAGGCCCCAGATAGCGAAAGTTAGAATAGATAACAAAATCAACTGGTTCCATGGATCTACATACCCGAGTCCAGCAAGAAAAGAGTCCTCTCTAAGCACTACAACATCAACAGCCAGGCCAATTAACAATGGCGGCGCTAGGTCCCATATTTTGTTGGTAACAGAACATATAGAAGCAAGGCGAATAGTCTTTCTATGCCCTTTCATATGGGACAATAGTCTTCTGAAAGGACCAACTTCGCTCATATCCACACCAAACGGTACTTATTGATAACTGTGTGATTTGCCCCCTAGCCAAATATCTCTCCGCAACAAATATGCGTTGTACATGAAAGCCAACAACGATTGGCATGCGACGCGACGATGGTACAATATTGTCTTACGTCACAAATACCAACGGAAGTACCAGACACATCACATTGATAGATCCTGATAAACAGGCACCGGAGGTCGCATCAGACAGGGCTTGCGTCGCAGTCGAGGCCGGATCGTCAATGATATTTGTTGGGGGTTCTACTGATACCCCGGATGAAATAGTTCACTCAACATGCGTAGCAATTCAGGAGGGATTAGAATTGCGAGCCTTTGCTGCTAGTCAATCACCAGACGGGGATGAGAATATGTGGAAAGTACCTGTTGTCCTATTCCCAGGCGGCTCTCATGCCCTTTCACCAGCAGCTGATGCAATAACCTTCATGATGTTAATGAATTCAACAGATCGCAGGTTTCTAGTTGGCGAACAGTTACGAGGAGCCCCATACTTAGACAAATTTGGCGTGGATGCACTACCTACAGGTTATCTTGTCTGTCATCCGGGCGGTAAAGTAGGTGAGGTCGGCAGTGCAGATTTACTAATGCCTAGTGATGCAGGTTTGGTAAAAGCCTACTCGTTAACCGCGGCTATGTATGGATTTAGCCTTTTGTACCTAGAGGCTGGTAGTGGCGCAGATCACCCCGTAAACCCAGAGTTAATTGCATCAGCCAGAACGACGGAAGGCCTCACCATAATCGTAGGGGGCGGTATTCGAACTCCAAAACAAGCAAAACTAGCCGCTGATGCGGGCGCAGATTGGATTGTTACCGGGACACTGACCGAGGATGCAACGGACCTAGAAGACTTAGCCAACAAAATATCAGGAATCTGCTCGATACTAAATAACTAACATTTTGTGCTTGGTTAATCTAAGTGTTCCATGACGAAACTAGTAACCGGGGCCGACGCTCCTAAAATTGCGTTGCCAGCAATAGATGGGAGCACATTCAAAATGACTGATTATTTAGGAAAAAGAGTAATTTTGACATTTTTTAGATTTTCTACTTGCCCCTTCTGCAATATAAGAATAAATCGAATAGTAAAACGCTGGAATGAGTTTTCAGATGACACTGTTATGGTTGGAGTCTTTGATGCGAAAATTGGCGAACTTACCAAGCGGATGAAAAAACACAACGCCCCATTTACCATAGTTGCCGATGAATCATACGAGCATTTTGAGAAACATTCGGTAGTAAAATCATTTGGCAGATTTATGATTGGTGCCTTGAGGTCACCAGTCACGTTTATGCAAGCAACGTTAAAGGGTTATTTTCCACTGACTTTGTCCCTTGGTAAATTATCAATAATACCTGTCGATATTTTAATCGATGAGCATGGAAAAGTAGTGAAAGCACATTATTGTAAGGACACAGTGGACCATATTCCAATCGATGAATTAATTGCATTTTCCAACGGACAATAATGGTCAAACGTCGATCCTTTAGACAGTATTGTGTTCAGGGAGACGCTGAATCAATTCTTTCACAGCATGCAATCGTTCTCTAGGGCGAGGCGGAAACGGGGCCACTCCGGCAAGAACTTGAGAACACCAATACACCGACCTCGCTTTGAGATTTTTCAACCAATTGACAGGGTCTTCTTTGTTAGCAACTAGGCTACGGTAAGCAGCAACCGCATCCACAATCTCACTAACCCAAGGGTGACCATCAGAATCGAAAACACCAGACTCTTCTGAACGTTTAATACACTTTAACACAAGCTCATCAACTTCCGTTAACCAAGCAAGGCCACCTGAATTTTCGTTTGAACTAACTGCGCGGATTAACGTTGCAACCGCTTGACTAAGCCATATGTCGCCATAATTTACCGCCCAACCC
>DAUW01000095.1 GCA_002505355.1 Euryarchaeota archaeon UBA229
GGTTGAGTTTGAATCGACCGAAGACGTTCCAATCCCAGAAACACTTGTTGACCAGGTTATTGGTCAAGAAACTGGCTCAGTTGTCATTCGCAAAGCTGCCGAGCAACGACGTCACATGCTCATGATTGGAGACCCTGGAACCGGCAAGTCGATGCTTGCTAAATCCATGACAGAACTATTACCCCGGGACGTTCTCGAAGATGTTCTAGTCTATCCAAACGAAGATGATGAAAACGAACCAAGGATTAGGTGCGTTCCAGCATCAAGAGGTGAACGCATTGTGAAGCTACAGCGTGAAGCAATCAGGCAACAGCGTGAACGCTCGCAAAAAATGCTCCTAATCGCCTTTGCCGCCATTGGCTTTTTGTTGATTATCGCTACCTTACAAACTGGTGATATCATTACCTTGTTGTTTGGCGGTTTCCTACTCATGTTCGGCTATATGTTCATTCGTGGCCGATTAGGTGCGGCAGACGAAAGCCGAATTCCAAAGCTGTTAATCAAGCATGATGCGAATGAAATGCCCCCATTCGTTGATGCAACCGCCACCCTGTCCGGCTCGCTGCTTGGGGATGTAAGACACGACCCGTTCCAATCAGGCGGCATGGAAACCTCAGCACATGATAGAGTAGAACCGGGGGCAATTCACAGGGCTCACAAAGGTGTATTGTACATCGATGAAGTCAATCTGCTACGCTTGGAAGAACAGCAAGCGCTGCTCACCGCAATGCAGGAAAGGGCTTTCTCAATATCTGGCAGATCTGAACGCTCTTCTGGTGCTTTAACCAAGACAGAACCAGTTCCATGTGACTTTATTCTCATTGCTGCAGGCAATTTAGACGCCATTCAGGGTATGCATCCTGCCCTGCGAAGCAGAATAAGGGGATATGGTTACGAGGTTTACGTCAACTCTGATATGCCAGACACCTCTAGAAACCGCCGTCGACTGATACGTTTCATTGCCCAAGAGGTTACAAGAGATCAAGGAACGAATCGCGAGATTCCTCACTTTGACAAATCAGCAGTAGCAATAATTTTGCGTGAGGCACAGCGCAGGGCAGGAAGGAGAGGCAAACTCTCACTAAGGCTTCGAGAACTTGGCGGACTAATTCGTATCGCCGGTGACTTAGCCAGCGAAGATGGAGCAAAATATACAACATCCGCTCACGTGTTGGGAGCAAGAAACATCGCCAAACCCCTCGAACAACAAGTTGCGGACCGCATGATAGAGCGACGTCGCGATTACTCTTTGTTAGTCAATTCTGGCGAGCGTGTCGGTCGAGTCAATGGTTTAGCTGTACTCGGGGCAAACTCCGGGTTGTCTGACTTCAGCGGTATTATGCTACCAGTCGAAGCCCTCGTTACACCTTCGCAAGGTGGTGGTGGTAAAATACACGCTACTGGAGGACTCTCAGACCTAGCTAAGGAAAGTGTAACCAATGTCAGCGCAGTAATCAAGAAACTCACAGGCAAGGACATATCAGATTACGACATACACATACAATTCGTTGACACCCACGGTGTCGATGGCGATTCAGCATCCATCACTATCGCTACTGCGGTAATTTCAGCCCTTGAGGAAATTCCGATACGCCAGGACTTGGCAATGACCGGCTCGTTGTCGGTACGCGGTGAAGTATTACCAATCGGCGGCGTTACCGCAAAGATAGAGGCTGCTGCTTTCTCTGGCATCAAAACTGTAGTGGTACCAAGAGCAAATATGCAAGATGTACTGATTGACGATAAGTACGTTGACAAAATCGAGGTTATTGCTGTTGACTCACTCGATGAAGTAATGGAACAAGCCCTGATCAAGCATGAGCACAAAGCCGGCTTAGTAGAGCGACTTGGTGGCGTCATTGACAGGCTAACTCCAGAAGTTACGAAAAAATCCCCATCAGCGTGAATCAAACTTTTTGATTCGGATTATCCGCTGATTACAAAAAGCATGAGCATTGGGATGCAATTATGTCTGATACCGCATCATCTGAACCGGTGGTGCAGGCTGGTAAAGGGGCCTTACTGGTCCTGTTTCTAGCAACAGTAATCGATATGATTGGTTTTGGAATTGTTATTCCATTTTTGACTTATTTAGTCGAAGACCTCGCTGCGTCTGAAGGTATTGCTGAGGTCGGTCTTTGGGTTGGTTTACTAATGACCTCATACTCTGCAGCGCAGTTTCTATTCTCACCATTCTGGGGTTCGGTCTCCGATAGAATTGGCCGTAGGCCTGTACTAATGATTGGACTGGTTGGCAATACAGTATTCTTCACGATGTTTGGATTGGCAAACACCCTATTCATAGCCTTGGCTGCTAGATTTATGGCCGGTGTATTCAATGGCAACCTAGCCGTTGCTAGAGCATATATTGGTGATGTTAGTAGTCCGAGTCAATTAAACACTAGAATGGGACTTATTGGCGCAGCCTTTGGACTAGGTTTTACCATTGGGCCATTTATTGGAGGTGAACTTTCTAATCCAGCAGAGAAATGGGATTTATTTGTTGATACTATCTTCGAGACATACCCATACCTGTTACCGTGTGTGGCGGCGGGAGGTCTTTCGCTAATTTCATTCGTCTATGCGTATTTCTATTTGCCAGAGTCACTGCCGAAAGCAAAACGGTCTAAGAAAGATAAACTCAATTGGTCGGTAAAATTAGCAAAGTCATTCAAAAATTCTTATTCAATGTTAAATCGTGGAGCTATATCGATTATTATCTGGGCTACTTTTCTATTTATCTTCGGTTTTACAATTATGCATGCAGTATTCATATTGTACACCGGGATGGCACTCGAAGACGGTGGCTTGGCCTATAATGAAGCACAAAACGGCAGGATTTTTGCCGTGATTGGTATTGCTGGCATCGTCACGCAGGGTGTTTTAATTGGTCCACTGTCTAGGCGTTTGGGTGCTAAGAAACTCTTGCCGATATCGTGTTTTGTCTGTGGAACTGGTTTAGTGCTTATACCATACACACAAGCGGAGCACGCTACTGTTCAGTTGGTTTTAGTTGCAATCATTGTTGCAGTTGGTAGTGGACTCTTTCAACCGTCATCCTCAACATTGCTGACAACTTTTGCAAAACATGAAGGTATAAACTTGGGCGTAGTAATGGGTGCACAAGAATCAATCAGTTCATTCGCTAGAATTCTAGGGCCACTTACTGGTGGGATAGTTTGGACTTACACTGTTTCGAGGGGTTGGCCGCTTGACTACCATACGGCGTTTCATTTATGCGGAGTCATGATGCTGCTATCTGCAATATTGTCGTTTAAGATTAAGACAATACCAGACACTAGCGATGAAGAATCAAAGGACTTCAGTTAGAATCTTTTCTAGCTCAGTATTAATCATCAGTATTAGCGTGCCAAATTCTGGAGGTATGTTTGGATCCTCGTATAATTCTTCTAACTTTGACTGACTCATGGCAATTCTGACGTCGAGTTTTTTACCCTTGTTGAGTAACCACTGCTCGCAAGCCTCTTTGGCTTGACGGCGGATATTTCTAGGCACTTTTGGGTCATCAATTTGGTTGATGACGGTTGCTACTTGCTGTAGTCTTGTTTCCACATCCATGG
>DAUW01000025.1:0-535 GCA_002505355.1 Euryarchaeota archaeon UBA229
CCGGCAATACGTAGGTATCTAACGGCAACTGAACCACGATGGGGGTATTGATCAATTATTCCTGCCACCATTGACAGCAAATTCGCAACATCGGTTGCTTCGGCATTGATGACTTGAACATCATCCAAAAAACACTGAATACCACCGGAGCAATACAATGCCGGGCTCAATAAATCGTGCATTACATCCTCGGCAACAGCAAGTCGAGAAGATAACTGTTTGAATTCGGTCTGAGGGATTAAAGCGCCTAACTCAGCCTGCGCTAGCGGAACATGCCAGCCCCGTAGACAAGCCAAAGTTTGCGCCATGAGTCAACTAAACGATTCTAGTAATTGACGAAATCGGATGTAAATATTAACACCCCTGCGCCTTTGGTTCAAACCATGGGCTGCAACCTACGTGATTTGGCACAACCAGAAACGCTAGAACTCAGCGCCCTTTCTGGACAAAAAGTAGGCGTCGATGCGTTCCTTACGGCTTTCCAATTTCTAACCACCATAAGGGACCGTTCTCCAGAGGGCGACGGCGGACCTCT
>DAUW01000025.1:935-5299 GCA_002505355.1 Euryarchaeota archaeon UBA229
GCTGGAATCAAGCCGGTATTCGTCTTTGATGGTAAAGCACCAGAACTGAAGGCGGATGAAATCGCAATCCGAAAAGCACGCCGAGAAGAAGCACGAGCAGTCCACCAGCAAGCCCTGGAGGCAGGTGATTTCGCTCTCGCTCAGAAAATGGCGCAGCGCATAATTTCCTACACTCCAGAGATGGTTGAAGAAACCAAACAACTGCTCGACCTCCTTGGAGTTCCATGGGTCGATGCTAGAGCCGAAGGTGAAGGTCAAGCGGCAGTTATGGCTACACTTGGTCAATTAGATGCAGTTGCAACTCAGGACTGGGATGCGTTGCTCTACGGTGCCCCCGTTCTTATTAGAAATATGATGACTGCTGGTAACAAATCCCACGGCAGAGTCGTCAAAGCGCAGAAAATTATCTTGGATGATTTACTCTCGGAGCATCAATTGACGAGAGCGCAGTTGATCGACCTAGCAATAATGATTGGCACCGATTTTCATCCCGGAATTAAAGGCATAGGCCCGAAAACTGGAATCAAATTAATCAAACAATTTGGCGATATTGAAACGATTTGCCAAGAGAAAGGCAAAGAGGTTCCTGAACGGCTTGAGGAAATCCGAGAAATTTTTCACAATCATCCATCTAACGAAATCGCCAGTGACCAACTACAGATGGGACAGGTAGATGTTGCAGGCTTGCAACAATTCCTCCAAGTTGACCGACAGTTCAGTCAGCGACGGATGGATAACGCTCTTGACAAATTGAAGGAAGCAGGATTGATTCGTGAGAGCGGTCAAACCAGTCTATTTTCCTTCTAATAGAATCTTAGCGGACTGGCTAGAACTTGGACTCCGTTGTAATTTGTGACTACACCACGGGCAACTGACTGTTGGTCATTCAATGCCTCAGTAATCGTGTTTACTGGCGCACACGGTACGCCTTCTAGTAGACTCTCTAGAGTCTGGCGATCATAGTTAGCAACAATTTTTCCGACTATCGACTCAATATTGTCCCGGTCAGCGATTCGGCCGGCATTGGTGTGCCAATCGCTGTGGCTATCAATATCCAAATGCTTGCAAAGCAGTGACCATTGGTTATCCGACCCAACGCCAATGACAAACCAGCCATCACTAGCTCGAAACGCTCTGTATGGTACAAGATTTGGATGCGCAGAACCCATTCGCTGTGGATCTATACCGCTCGCTAGTGCATTGTGCGCTTGGTTTACCAAGGCGGCGATGGCACTATCCCATAGTGAGATATCGATGTTACGTGCTTCACCGGTTTTCATTTTGTGAATTAGTGCCGCAAGAATGGCATTACTAGCATTTAGTCCGGTGATAACATCAATCCAAGCAACGCCAACTTTTGCTGGGGGGCCGTCATTCTCACCAGTTATGCTCATGATACCACTTCTTGCTTGTAGCGCAATATCATAACCGGGCTCATCACGTCGTGGCCCGTCTTGTCCATAAGCAGAAATAGAGCATAATATAACGTCAGCAGGCATCGGTCCTAGCAAGCGTTCTAGCGTCCCGGGGCGGAAATTTTCAACCACTACATCAGCGGTTTTGATAAGTTTCAGAACTTCATCAGTCTCTTGTTTCAAATCAATCGTTAGAATCTCCTTACGGCGGTTGCATGAAAGGAAATACGCAGCGACCTGTTTTCCGTCAAACCCTGTAGTAAATGGCGGTCCCCACTGACGGGTATCATCGCCCCACGGGGCTTCGACTTTGATTACCTCAGCACCAAGGTCTGCTAGCATCTGGGTTGCATAAGGTCCGGCTAGTATACGTGAAATGTCGACGATTCGCACACCCTCTAAAATTCCGCTCATATGATGCCGATGTGTCCGAAAGAGTTGAACCTCTCGCCGCGAACAGTCAACCATGGACCGATTAAATTTCGCGGATAAGCGTCTTTGGAAAGGTCTGCTCGTTTTGGGTATATTGCTCAACGTGATTGTTTGTTTTACTAGCGATTTAGGCTTAGACACGCAGGTGAAAATGGCTGTAGATGATGATGGTGCACTACCATGGGGTGATTTACGCCCAGATACAATTGGTCAGAGCAACCCAGACGACGGCGGGCAACGGACAGTCTTGCCATTGTATGGACTACCTGAGGCGGGCATCAAGGCGGCAGCGCTCATTACTTTCTTTGGACTAATCGCATGCCTTTTGCGCTGGACGGGAATATATTCAGCTGCTATTCTGTCGCTGTCTCCAGCATTCATTTTTTCTATTGGACGTGGCTATGAAGAAGTATACTTAGCAGCATTTTGTACGCTATCATTTGTCTTATTCACCGGAATTGTCTCAACCAAGAATCGGGTTCCACAAAATCTCTTAGGAGGATTAACCTTCATGTTAATGCCCTATGCTAAGGGGTTCGTTGAGCTTGATGGTGTTCTCATTGGTGGCATACTACTGGCTTTTATTGCTACTTTATGGAGCGTAATTCAAACCCGCATACCAGAACAGACTCAATGGATGGCTAAACCACAAAATGTTGCTATTGCAGCATGTTCATTCGTGTCCGCTTCGATGGTAATTCTTGGGTTAATCGACTACAATAGTACTTTGGGAATAATTGGCGATAACCCAGTTCGTTACGTAACAGCACTTGCCTTTTCAGTATTGGATGTCGTTATTTTGTTCGTCTTGTTTGGTATGGTGGCTTGGCCATTTGTCAGGTCAACGTGGTCTGCGATGGGTGAGATAGAGGATTCAGATATTGCCATAATGTCAGGCTTCATTTTTGGTATGATGACGGCAATCGTCTGCTACGTCGCAGCATTGTGGACTTTTGAAGCCAGTATCTGGGGGGCAGAATGGCCGGGTATTGTTTGGACCATGGGCAATAATGGGCGATATGTTACTATGCTGTTCATTCCATTAGTACTACTTCTCAAGCACCTATCAATTCACACCGGAGTTGCAACTTATGACTCTCCTAATTCGCAACTCAAGGTAATGGGACTAACGCTGATGTTACTACTGCCGCTATCGGTTCTCGCCTCAGTACATGGACAAACCATGTGGACAGATGAGGCTGCCGAGACGATGAATTTGACTGAAGGTGAACATTTTCTATTTGTGTCAGAGGATACCCTTGCAATGCACTGGCTGTACACTTTTTACGCTCCTCTTGATGCTCGGGAGCAGCAGATTACTGGCCATTGGCGGTCGATAAATTCAGATTGGGTATCAGATCTCAATACATCACTAGCCCACGTGAACGTGTTTGTCGCTTCACCTGACGTAACTACGTTACCGGATGGTTGGACTGTGAGTTCAACCGGCGAGGCAGACTTGCTCAACGGCGGAGGCGAGTGGCGCGTTTTGACGCGCACTTAATCTCACGCGGTCTTATCGTTTTGAACTTGGACACGGACATCTTGAGCAGCAGCCTTGCATGCTTGCATGGCTTTTCTTACTCGGGTTCCGGCAGCGGAGTTGCCCTTGTCGTGCTTTGCAGCATCCCCAAGAGCGGCTGTTAAATCGTCAATCATTGCTTGTACCATTGCTTCTACGGACATAATTTGGTCGCAGTCGAAACGGTCTTTATCTCTTGCCCCTACTAGGCAATAAAAAAATTCAGTTGAATAGTACCCAGTAACACGATTTTTACCTCAAATTAGCCGAAAATAGCGGTTTTTGGCGGTCACCGGGCAAAATGACAAATTTAGAAGGGTTTGAAAGCCGACTGCATTAGGGTACACACGGAGGGAATCGGATTGCCATTCGAATCTGCGCTTAATCTTCCAGATCCAGACCCTGTCGCGACTCAGGAATGGGTAGATTCTATCCTTGCGGTTAGGAATCAAATAGGCAATGAAGAAGCGAGACGCCTACTGCTTGCTACCGTCAGAGCAGCTAGAGAATCCGGTGTTGACATCGACCTGATTCACACTCCGTATGTCAATACCCTCGCTCCAGATGCTCAAGGAAATTATCCTGGTGATTTGGACATAGAAAAGCGTCTGCATGACGTCATTCGGTGGAATGCGATGATGATGGTAACCCGCGCTAACAAATACTTTGACGGCATTGGCGGGCACATCTCAACTTACGCGTCAGCGTCACACGCCTGGGAGATGGGCTTCAATCACTTCTTCCGTGGTAAAGACGGTGATGGCTCAGGCGACCACCTCTATTGGCAAGGACACGCTTCACCGGGTATTTATGCTAGAGCGTGGCTGGAAGGTCGACTTACCGATGAGAACGTCGAATTATTTCGGCAAGAAGTCGGCGGTAAGGGGCTCTCGTCTTATCCGCATCCGAGATTAATGCCCGACTTTTGGGAATTCCCGAGCGTCAGTATGGGTCTAGGTGGTATGACTGCGATTCATCAGGCGCGCTTCAACAAA
>DAUW01000104.1 GCA_002505355.1 Euryarchaeota archaeon UBA229
TGGTGGGAGCAGAGGGATTTGAACCCCCCCCAGCGGGTTTCTTCTGAAACCGCCCAGTGTTTGTGGGCAAGGTCTGCAGGATGCAACAGGTCGGCGCTCCAGTTGGTCATCAACTTCAGCAAACCCACTCGTCTTCATTCCTGTGCAACTGGAGCCCGCGATACTACCAAGCTATACTATACTCCCTCGGTTCACCTAAAGAATCAGTTCTTAGCCTGTCGGCGAGCGCGCTTTCTGCGTCGCAGTTTCTTCTTGCGCCACTTCCATCTTTGATTACCAGATTTCTTCCAAGCACGTGAGCCTCTCTTCATGGTGAACAAGCAACCCACAAACATGCCATATATGAGAGCATCGGGTATTTCCAACGGTGAATATTAGTCGATTGACATCCACTCAAGCGTTGTTGTTGTGGCGGACGTACCAGGATTCGAACCCGGGTCGCCGGCTTAGAAGGCCAGAGTGATATCCAACTACACTATACGTCCAAGCAATCCGAAAAGTATCTCTTTGATGAACTTTGAGTATGACAAATCACAGCGGTCGAGCACATTTGTGGCAGCGTAGTGGCTTCCTAACCGTCGTCCTGTCCCACGTATAGCCACAGTGCTGGCAAGTCCAAGATTTTACCTTGAGATCCCCCAGCACAGATTCACGTAGCCTTTGCAGCAATGGTGAATCAGACAGTTTGGGAGATGGAGCAATCTTGTTGGTTAATTTGTCATGCAATGGAGTGTGCAAGGTCAAACCTGCGGCATGAAGAAATTCATGCACAAAGGTATGCCGATATAGCGCTTCATCCTCCAATAATGCCGGGTGAAGACCAATGGTTACCTTACCAGGGTCTAGTCTAAGGCGTCGTCTCCGGTTGAGTTCTGTTGAGCCCACCTCAAATCTAGTCATGCCCAAGCGGTCGTCTTTTGGCTTTAACCAAATTAGGCTGATTCTATCTTCAATCCACGGCATGAATACTGCATCCGTGACTCCGGATAGAACAGACATGGATTCCGCAATCGCACCATCCGGAATCTGCGGCCCGTGAGATGGTACAGGAGTATTGCCAAGCATACCGGAGTCCGCCATATTAGCGCTAAATGTCCGTCATTCATCAACTGTATGATGATTGAAAATGCTTATCATGGGAGTGCCATTGGAATGGTCTGTAAACCCATTGGGCGTGTAGATCAGTTGGAAGATCGCTACCTTGGCATGGTAGAGGCCCCGAGTTCAAATCTCGGCACGTCCACCACTCTATAGAATTTAATATATGGCTGAACAGACAAATAGCCTTGCTAAAAATCTCTGATTTGTTGACAGGTAGATTTGAAAGGTTGCACCAGATGGCTACATCATGCAAGGAAGATTGCCACTTGTTGTGGTTTTAGTGGTCAGTTTTTTGCTTGCTGGTTGCATTCAATCTGGAGAGGAGGACTGGGGTGGAGTTGGAGATTACCAGGTCTCCGCAGATTGGTATGTTATTGAAGTAGAAACCAAGACTGAATATTATCCAGACGGAGAAAACGTATCTTGGAGTGTAGAGTCCTCAGTGGTAAGTGAGTCGATTACTTCCGGTGGGGGAAACGTTGTTGGAGTACTATTTTCCTTAAACTATCCAAATGAAGACGAGTATGAGAATCCCGGTGTATGTCTAGGTGTTGAAAACAATGTTCCTGATGTAATATCTGCGCACGCAAGCAAGGGCAGTTGGATGCTGCAAGAATCTGGTACTAACCCCGGAAGTCATGATGTGAATCTAACTTGGCATAACAATTCGATCCTTGAGAGTGGCAATATCTCCGGTTTATCAGAAAAAGCAATTCACGAACAGTTAGCGTTCGGAGAACTAGCACTCGGAACCTACAACCTGTCGATACAAGTCGATGCTGCTGCTTTTGAGGGATTAACTTGCACTCATGGTGATGACGGTGAGGAAGTAGAAACCACCGTCTCCTTGCTAGTGATTGATTTCACAATTACCCAAGATGCTAGCGAATCGTTGGATATAACTGCGCTGGGTGCAGGGGATGGAGAAATATCATTATTGTTATTTAGCCCGTGGTTCATAGCAATCTTCGCTTTAGTTGGATATGTGTCAATTAATCGTGAAAGGTTCCAACTTGGAATGGTGCTTGAGGAAGACATTGAAGCAGATGACGAACCAATCGACGCGATTATTCCGGAGGCTGGTCAAGAATATACCGGTGATTCACTTACTGAAAGCTATAAGTCGAGGGTCTTCACGTTGTGTGCACTATATGTTGCTCAAGGAATTCCATGGGGATTTATGACTGTTACATTTGTTACTTATCTCGCATTGGAAGGTGTGGGTGCAAGAGAACTTGCCCTGCTACTTACCCTTGGAACCGCACCGTGGTCTCTCAAGTTCCTATGGGGTCCGATAATCGACCGATTTCAATATCGGCAGATGGGTCGCAGAAGACCATGGATATTAGCAGCTCAGACCGGTATGGTGCTATTCCTCTCGGCAATTTTGTTGGTTCCAGATCCAGCATCAAATGTTTTGCTAGTATCAATCATGTTTTGTGTTTACAATATGTTTACGTCGCTGCAGGATGTAGCCACAGATGCGCTGGCAGTAGACATTTTACGCCCTAATGAGATTGAGCAGGTTAATTCCTACATGTTTACCTCTAAATCGATTGGCGGTATCATCGGAGGGGCTGGATTAGGGTCGGTGATTAATATCTTAGGAATAAAAGGAGCTATTGCTTTACAAATTCCAATTTTAGTACTGATTATGCTGGTCCCGTTGTACATGACTGAAAGGCCTGGTGAGAAGAGGTTTCCGTGGAACGAGAGTAAAATCACCAACGAGTTAGAGGCCGCAGAACAGCCAAATTTCCGAGTGATTTTCAGTAACATAATAACTGCAATGAATATCAAATCTGCACAATTAGGAATCCTGCTAAGTCTG
>DAUW01000018.1 GCA_002505355.1 Euryarchaeota archaeon UBA229
TTGCTGGCAATTGGTTTGAACCCGATATTTGGAGAGTTTAGCGACACAGATCACGATTCGTCTAGTTTAGCTGAAAAGCATAAACTAAATTCGAATCTGAGAAATTCAAATGATTGGTCAGCATCTGCAAGTTCAGCGAACCCTGCTGTGCTCCGTTCAATAGACACCTCACTGAATAATGAAGTCATTGTGTCAGGAATAATCAGTGGTTCAACAACCATGACTTTAGGTAGCACATCTATTACCTCCGGCCAGTATATCGAGCCTTGGATTGCCAAGGCAGATGGCAATGGCAACTGGCAGTGGATAGCAAAGGTATCAATAACCGGCACATCTCAATATGCTGAGGCGACGGTGCTAGATATTTCAGTTGCCCCGAATGGAGATATATTTGCCACAGGCATGTTTTATGATACAATTTCTTTTGGTGGTATAACACTCACTTCGACTGGTTATTGGGACTGTTGGACCGCAAAACTGTCGGCAAACGGTCAATGGCAATGGGCTCAGGCGCTACGCGGTAACGGAGATTACGATGGAGTCACAGTGACAACATTAGATGTGGTTTACGGAACATCTATCACCACAGATTCAAACAGTAATGCAATAGTCGGTGGATGGTTTTTGGGCAATACTGATGTTGGCGTGGCCGCAGATACCGGTGCTCAAGATGGCACCGACATCGAGGTTTTTGTGGCCAAATATGGCAATTCTGGAAGTTTGCAGTGGACAGAAGTAGCCAGAGGTCAAGGAAGCCAAGAAATCAATGCAATGACAGTAGATAGTAGCAATAGTATTTGGGTGGCTACCAATTTTGAGGTAAGTATGACCTTTGGTAGCATAGTGGCAAACGCAGGAATAAACGAAGTACCGATGGGTATTGCTAAAATAAGCCAATCGGGAACATGGCAGTCTGCTTACGCAACCTCGGGAAGCGGGCAACCAATCGCCACTGATTTCACAATGGATAATCAAAATAATCTGTTAATGTCTGGTGTTTATACCGGCAGCATAAATCTCGGTGGACAGTTGACAAGCGCAGGCCAAACTGATGCTTTTATTGCCAGTATGACCCCTTCAGGTAACTGGAATTGGGCAGCGACAGTAGGTGGTTCTAGTTACGATTCGGGCAGCGGAGTACAATATGATGCTAATACCGGTTATGCAATACTGGGGCTATCTTCGCAGAGCAGTTTCAATTTCGGCGGGCAATCATTTACTACACGCGGCTATAATGATTCAGTAATTGTAACATTCACCAATAATGGTAATCAGGTGGCATTATTTGATGCAGGTTCAACCCTGGATGACGCAGTCTCAGGCATATCACTGATGCCAAATGGAGCGCTGGCAATTGCAGGTAACTACAATGGCACAATTGATTTTGGTAGTTCGAGTGCTGCATCCCAAAGCACGAATGTTCTGCTACCCTATGTATGGGTAACTGAAACTATAGCTGTACTAGATGCAGATGGCGATGGCGTTGCGGATGATGACGATAATTGTCCCAATACAGCAAACCCAGGTCAGGAAAATACTGACCTAGATTCAGAAGGTGATGCATGTGATTCAGATGATGATAATGATGGAATAACTGATAATTTCCCGGATAATTGCCCTCGTAACAGTCAGACAGGTTGGACAAGTACGAGAGACTTTGACGACCCTGCTAGTTCCACAGACTGGGACAACGACGGATGCAAAGATGACCATCCGGAAGATCCAGACGATGACAACGATGGAATTCTTGATGTCAATGACAACTGTCCTAGAACTTCGTATAATCCTCCCCGACCAACCTGGGTCTCTGACTCTACTACTGATATGGATAGTGACGGATGCCGTGATAGCGATGAGGATATCAATGATGACGGAGATGCATTTGATGATTCGTTTGACGATTGCCCAACATACTATGGCACATCTACTCAGGGCGAACAGGGTTGTGCTGATTCTGACGGGGATACTTGGTCTGACGATACAGATACATGCCCATTACAATTTGGTAATTCCACAGCCAACGGCAAAATAGGGTGTTTAGATAATGACGGTGACGGATGGGCTAACGTTGATGATGCTTTTGATTTTGAGCCCAGCCAGTGGTCAGATTCAGATGGCGATGGTTTTGGAGATAATCCTGACGGGGTAACCGCTGATGACTGCATTGAAACCGCTGGAGACTCTATCTATGATAGACAAGGATGCTTCGATCAGGATGGAGATGGTTATTCGAACCCCGAAGGAATGTGGGATGAAGATAACGGTGCTGATGCATTCCCGCTAAATCCATCGCAATGGTCTGACGTCGACGGAGATGGTTTGGGAGATAATTGGGGGAATCTAACCTGGCTTGATCGACCCGAAAGTTGGCCTGGAATATTTATTGAATCGATAAATCAGAATGAACAAGATGCTTGCCCATTCCAAGCAGGAACGTCGAATCAACAAGGAGTATATGGCTGCCCAGACTTTGATAGTGACGGATGGTCAGATAGTATGGATTTGTTTGCTCAAGAAGCCAGCCAGTGGCTTGATACTGATGGGGATGGGTTTGGCGATAATTTGGATGGCTTCAACGGCGATTATTGTCCTAACATAGCTGGTGATTCCAATCAAGACCGTAAGGGATGTATCGACACAGATGGAGACGGATATTCCAATATTGATGAGTTCTGGACGCAGTATAGCGGTGGCGACGTATATCCTCAAGATTCGACTCAGTGGGCTGACTCTGATGGTGATGGTTATGGCGATAATCCAGGTACACCAATTTCTGATGACTGTGTAGAGGTCGCAGGTGATTCGACAATTGATCGTCAAGGGTGCTCTGACTTCGATTCGGACGGGTATTCTGACCCAACTGCTAATTGGGATATATCCATGGGTGCAGATGCATGCTCCACAGTAATTGGCAATTCTACCCAAGACAGGTTTGGCTGTTTTGATAGCGATGGAGACGGTTACTCGAATAAAGACGATAATTGGGGCTACTCAGATGGTGCAGACGGTTATCCTGATGATCCAACACGCTGGGGACCCCCGCCAGTATCTGACGAAACATCATTCGGCACTATCGCTATAGCGGGCGGTGGCGTAATAATCATAATTATCCTTGGAGTACTGTTATTTGTTAGAAATCGGAATCCAAACAAAGCATATGATAACGTAAACGGTCATTATCCAATGCAGCAGCAAATGTATCAACCAATACAACAACCAGTGTTGCAGCAACAACAAACCGTCGTCCAATCACCAGTAGCTCAACCCGATCCAGCAAGAGATTACTACCAAGGGTTAGTTAATCAGGGATATCCTCATGAGCATGCAGTTGCTTACACACAACAGTACTTCCCTGAATTTAATGGGTAGATAAGTAGACTGGATGGTATCACGTTAGAACTTCAAGCAGTCTATCCTGCTCTGCTGCCATTCGCAACTCCATGGCTATCCTTCTGCCGCTTGACATTGGTTTGCGCCATGTAGCATTACCATACGGATGTCCAACATTCACGTGAACGTTCGTTCCACCGCCTAATCTTGGTGCGACATCATAGATGTAGTAATTCATGTCTTTGTCGATACAGGTCTGTAAACAAAAAGGACCAATTATCCCTGGATCATAGTGTTCTTTACTTGCTTTAATGAATTTCTCGCCGAGTTCGAAGGCTTTTTCCAATAGAGATTCTCTAATTGTTGCAGTATTGTGGCCAACAACAGTCATCTCTGGTATTTGTTGGTGTAGTGGCATCGTCATTTGTTGTGGGGCAGGTAACCTAACGTGGCCGTCAAGTGAAGACTCAAAACGCCAATCTACTCCCAGCAATTCAAGTTTCTCGCCTTCATCAGCAAGTGGGCTGTAAAAGAAGTTCAAGTTGAATACGGGTCCAATGACATAGCGTTCAATTCTAGCCCCATCAAGTGATGCTTGGTCAATGACGCCGTTTGCTAGAAGCGAGGCGGATTTGTCTTGATATTCCTGATATGATGCGCAGGTAAAGAAACCGCGTTCCAGTTTTTTCTGTGCGTGGTGCAGTTTTACGATGACTAGACAGTCAATGTCCTCTGGGTTCTCTATCGCTTCAGGAAACGGCAATCCAGCTTTTTCTAAAATCCAGTAATAATCTTGCTCCTCAGTTCTTTCTTCCATTCGCAGCATGTTTCGGGATCCAAAAAGTGGCACATGGAAGTTGTTCTCGACATCATCAATTGATGAGTAGGACGTAAATGATCGGTTAGGTATGTAAACGACGTTTCTCTTGCGCATCTCAACCTGCATAGAATCATTCATAACATCATTGAATGATGGCATTATGATTGTCTTGTCGACCATGCCACGCTTCACTCGCCCTGAGTTGGTTCTGTGAGTTTTGAAGTAATTTGCATAGGTCTTGTGCCTTCCCTCTTTACAATAGGCGACAGTTGGAAATCCCTCTTCAATTGCACCATCACAGATATCCAAGGCTGAATGGGATGCAGTCATGCCTATGCGTAATTTCATCCGGTCATAATCTTCGACGATTCTAGCAATATCGTCCTTTCCTATCATGATAATGCCTCGTTTAGTTTTACGTGAATCTAGTTTATGATTGTTGACACTAGTCGAATTTTTGTAATTGCATCAGTTCTTCGGTAGATAATGTGTCTCCGGACATTAGTTTTGTCATCAAATCTTGTACTTCGACTCTGGATTCGGATTTACCGTCGCCACCATCATTACCTTCCATAGCAGAAATCATATCCTGAATAGAGTGTAAGCATCTCAATGAAACAATGTAAAGATGATGAGCTTTATCGGCTTCTTTCTTAGATTTGCGCAACTCCCTGTGGCACGACTCAGCCTTCTCCCTTTGTTTGTCGACCTCTTTGTTCCACTGTAACATTAACTCGTGTGCTTCTTGAGCAGCGTTAGCAGCTTGCTGGACTTCCTCGTGTGCGGCTTCCTGCTCGGATAATGCTGCTCTTAGTTCATCTCTTAGGCCTTTCATATCTTCATTACCATCGTCTATTGAGGTCATTTGTTTAAGTTTAGAACTGATTTCCTTCATCCGTTTCATAACTTTTTTCTCATTCTTCCCGGTATGTCGGCCCTGTTCAAACTCTCGCTCCAGTCTCTCTAGTTCCCTTCTGAGTTGATGGGAGGTAACCGGTCTTGGTCCACGTTTGCCACGCTGGTAATCTTGTTCTACAGGCCCTTTTGTCGCCTCAATTTTCGACTTAACTTCTTTGACTTTCTTATTTGCTTCTTGCCTAATTAGCTTCTTGTCGCGAACGATCTCATTCATTTGTTCACGAATATCTCTTTGTTCCCTAACCTGAACTATTAGCTCTTTGACCTCAGCA
>DAUW01000046.1 GCA_002505355.1 Euryarchaeota archaeon UBA229
GGTGTCGTCCCTGACTCCGACCCGTTGGACAAGTGTTTTTACCCGTCTTTGATGCACAGAAACGTGTCTTTCAACAACCGGCTGGGCTGGATAAGATATTCACCTGCAGGATTTGGAAAAGATGCCAACGGATTCCTAACAACTAGACCACACACCTGGATTTGGCCCGCAGTTGATGGTAACCGTGATACTCCTACTTCGTTTAACCTATTGGTCAACCTTCCCGACCGCCGCCTCTCATTTGGCGAGGAAGGAATAACTGATGTTTTCATGACCACCGGTAAAACCTCAATGTATTCTCTGATGGGAATGATGAGCTCATCAACCGTAAGACAAATGTTTGGAGCAGGTTCTGAGATGGTGCCGCTTGAATTCCACTGTATTGAGCCCGGACTCGATGAGTGGATTGCTAGAGCCAGTGACGAAGATAAATATGCCCGTCTGTTTGAGGTATGTGCCTGCTTAGGTTACATTCTCACCGATCCACTAGTTGGTCAACTTGGGGGCTCATCTAAACGCCGTCGACTAATCATGTATCCTTCGGACCAAGGTAACTTACTAACTTGCGTGAACGCAAGCCAAGTAGCTGACCATGCGCTTAAATCAAACTATGAGGCTACAGTATTTACCAAACTAGACCAAGCAGATTTCATGAACCGAGTTACACGCCGATTCAAAGCCTATGCTGATCTTGTTGCTGCAAGCGACGTTGCGCAGGGTGCTCGGTGGATAAGCCAAGCCGACTTCCATGATGGAGAAAAGAAAGTCGTTGGTCCAAGTGTCCATTCTATTATTTCAGTAAGAGGTTATGATATAATCGACATGGAGGAGTACATGAATTCCTTTGATGATATCTCTAGTGCACCTGATCGATTGATGAGAAGAATAGTTCAATCAATCGCAACTAATGCCCTGAAAACAATTTATCCAATCGACTTATTGGGTGAAACCGCAGGTTCCGCACCATACTCACACATCTTTGGCGCTAAGGACGATAACCCACTTGTTTACTACACCGACATTAGGTTCTTGGTTCCAACCTCAATAGACAAGTTACGGTCCATTACCGGATCTCGTGGGGCTGACCGTGGTAGAATGAGGGAAGCGTACACATCACTAACAAATGCTGACCCAATGACAAGTTTGTCAATTCAAGATCTAACCCTGCCGTTCTTAGCGGATTTAGGTAATGACTCGTGGCAGACTGGAACCGGAATTAAGGAAACTGAAGTCATTATTGAAGTTACCATGGCTGTTAATCCAGCAAGAGTTTGGCGCTCACTACTTGAACCTACAACCAAGGAAGTCTTTGACTTACCAAAGGGCAACAAAGGAACAGCAGCCAATCTTTGGGGTGATATCTTCATTACCAACGAGGCACTTCACGACAAGATGAAGCGCGACAATCTTGGACATTACTTGAAGTTGTTAAAATTGGCATATCACTGGAGTAATGATGAGGCCAAGAAGATTCACGGCCTCGGCAAGTAATTCTAGTCTTAGAAGATTTATTCAATGGGTGATTTTTGCCTAGCATTATGACTCAACAACCTAATGATGGTTCTGGCCGCGCTCCAGTAGCGATAGTTAGGCCAACTACTTCGGTCACTAGTGGTGTTGCAGTCACTCAAAAATTAGTATCAGCAGCCGTAGCCTTCGGTAATCTACTCAAGGGTACCTACGGACCAAATGGTTTGGATAAGATGCTATACAAGACAAACGGTGAGACTGCAGTAACTAACGACGGTGCTAAGATAGTTGCTGAGTTGTTGGTAAAACATCCAGCAGCCAAGGCTTTTGTCCAGTTGGCGGAATCACAGGAAAATGCCTGTGGTGACGGGGTTACTGGTTGCATTATATTTGCTAGCGAGCTAATGCGCGAATCGGGGGTACTATTAGAGAAAGGACTCCACCCGTTAGTACTGGTTAGAGGGTACCAAGACGCAATGCAGCAGACAATTGCAACATGGCAACGTAATTCCCACCAAGTCAGTATTACCGATGATGAAATTTTACATTCGGTAGCACTTACTGCGATGACTGGTACTGCTGTCGAGTCAGTTGGGCACATCCTAGCAGAACTGATTGTCAGTGCAACTCAGCACGTTGCGCGCCAACAAGATAGCGGCTGGGTAGTTGATACAGAATCAGTTCGCATGGCAAAAAAGGGTACAGGTAGTCTTTCTGATACATCATTAATTAAAGGAATTATTATTGATAAAAATTTAGATTTGGAAAAATTACCAAGGCGATTGGAGTCCGGAAAAGTGGTAGTATTTTCCTGTCCGCTGGAAATTGAGAAGACTAGTTACGATGCAGAGATTGAAATTTCCACTACCGAACAATGGTCTTCCTTCATGGCAGCAGAGCAAAAAATACTGCACAATAAAGCAGCAAAAATAATCGATAGCGGTGCAGATTTAGTATTCTGTGCAGAGACAGTAGACTCCAGGATACTTCACCAGCTAGCTGATAATGGTATTTGCGTGGTACCCTCGATGGATAAATCGGGTGCCGAGGACGTCGCATTGGCGACGGGGGCATTACTCATTGATCACGTTGACAGTATAGATGAGCAAACGCTGGGCAATTTTGAATCGATGGTAGTAGAAACCTTCGACAGCGCAGAGGGTTTGAGGGATCGCATGTACCTCCACGTAGGCGAAACCTCTGGATTAACAACACTAGATGTTTGTGGCGGCGGTGACACCTCCAGCGAAGAATTCATTCGTGGCATGTATGATGGGTTAAAGTCAGTAGCCAGAGCAATCGAGTCTGGAACAACTTCCTACGGCGGTGGTAATCAACATGCCACAGCGGCGCTGGCAATTCGAGAATATGCAGAGTCTGTGGCTGGTAGAGAACGACTAGCAATTGAAGGATTTGCGCGAGCGCTGGAAGCAATTCCGTCCACTTTAATTGCTAATTCTGGTAATAATATGCTAGATGGTTTGCTAGAGCTTCGTTCACTAATCCGACTTGGTAAGCACAACAGCGGCATTGATAGTGCGGGCAAAGCAGCCGAGTTAGACAATATTTGGGAATGCTCTGAAACCTCACTACATGCCTTAGAAGCAGCGTGTGAGACGGCTTGTGGATTGTTGCGTGTTGATCAAGTAATTTCCTCTCGTGGCGATTGAGAAACATATCGCTATGTTCATACGGCTTACAGTAGACCAGATAATGGGCCGCATTTATGATTGAACAAGTTAAGCCAAGGGCACTACTTAGTGTATATGACAAAACCGGAATTATTGAATTTGCCAAAGCTCTTGATGAGTTGGGATTTGAACTGGTATCAACAGGTGGAACAGCGAAGAAATTACGCGCTGCAGGCCTAACCGTAATTGGGGTGTCCGATGTTACCGGCCATCCAGAAATATTTGACGGTCGGGTAAAATCACTCCATCCTGCAATTCATGGGCCGTTATTGGCCAGACTCGAGAGCGAAACAGATCGGGCAGGTTTGGCAGAACTTGGCTATCCACCGATTAGTATTGTGGCCTGTAACCTATACCCATTTACCGATGCTGCAAGACAAAAACCGTCTTTGAGCGACCCCGACCTCTTGGAAATGATCGATATTGGCGGACCAACCATGGTTCGGGCAGCGGCGAAAAATCATCGCAATGTATTGGTGGTTTGCAATCCTGAAAATTATCCGCAGGTCGTTGAAGAATTACAAACGGCAGGTTCATCAGATTCAGTTAATTTAGAGTTCAGACAACAACTTGCTTTAACTGCCTTCGAACATACTGCGACATATGATTCTGCGATATCAGACGAACTCCATGCCCGCTGGATTGGCCGCCCTGAGGACTTCGATGCTAAGATAGAACAAGAGCTGAGATTGCCCGATAACCTACTATCCTCAGCGTACAAATTGCACAATCTTCGTTACGGTGAGAATGGCCACCAGTCAGCCGCGTTATACATCGACCCAAAGGC
>DAUW01000085.1:0-381 GCA_002505355.1 Euryarchaeota archaeon UBA229
TCGCTCATCACGGTCCAACACTTTCGTAGATAGGATACCGGTGCCGACAACTGAACCCCAGGTGCCGTCAACTTCGATACGGTCGCCGATTTCAAACGGTCGGTCAATGGCCAATAGGAAAGAGTTGACAATGTTACCAAGGGTTTGCTGTATTGCTAACCCAATAATCAGAGAGAATACGGCAAGTGATGCGAGCACACCAAACAACTCAACTCCAACCTCGGTCAAAGCTAGGTAAAGTCCACCAAACCAAATGGCGAATCTTAAGGTGAAAGTGATTAATGGGTTACTGCCAGAAACTGTAACGCTAGACTTTTCAGTAAAGCGATCCATTACCATTGGAATGATGTGCTTGATTGAAACGCTGGCAATTGAGGTCGC
>DAUW01000085.1:784-6400 GCA_002505355.1 Euryarchaeota archaeon UBA229
GCGGCACCGACAAACAAGAAGAAGTAAGCACGGTTTGCGATTGGGCGGTGTAATTTATCGTCCCAGGCAGTATCCGTTGACATTACAACGCGACCCCACGGCCGCACAATTGCGTATTTGACGATGTAGTACCCGATGACGGTGAAGATTATCGACAGGCCAACTTTGATCAGTGGATTTAATTCATTGGCTGCATCAATCTGGTCATTTATGGTATCCAAAATGTCACTCATACTCTACACCGATGGTCGCTCGACTCACGAACCTTTTTTGATTGTTTTCCTATTTACTGAGACACGACAAGATGTCGTGTTGACACATACATGGATACTTTGATTATTAGACGATTCTAAGCAAGAGTCCCATTTTGGTAATCTTGCACAGCTTGGTGTATTTCTTGACGAGTGTTCATCACAAATGGACCATATCTAGCGATTGGCTCGTTAATTTCTGGGCCAGCGAGCAATAAGAACTCAGCACCTGTTTTGCTACCTATGTTGATAGTTGTACCTTGATTCAATAGTACTAATTGACCGTCTCGAACTGATTTTCCTCCAATATCTGCTTCGCCACCGAACATGTATATCATGACGTTTAGCTCATCCGCTATATTGTGAGTTATCTGCGCGCCAGCCTGCAATCGGTAGTGAACGAACTTGATTGGAATAACAGTGTCTATAACTGCCTCAATACCCATCGCCTCACCTGCAATGACCTTCGCCCATACCTTGCCATCTTCTGATTGGGCTATCGGGAGTGATTCTGCTGGGATGTCTTGATACCTAGGAGGCATCATCTTGTCTTTAGCTGGTAGATTTACCCAGATTTGAAAGCCGTGCATAACTCCGCCGCTTTCATAAAAGTCCGGGTGAGGTAACTCAGAATGAATTATGCCTTTACCAGCAGTCATCCATTGGACATCACCCGGATTTAGATCACCAGAGTTGCCGGCCGAGTCCGCATGTTGCATGTTGCCCTTGAGCATGTATGTGACCGTTTCAAAACCACGGTGTGGGTGGGACGGTGCGCCTATCGCTTCTTTTGGACCGTAATCAACCGGACCCATCTCGTCTAACAACAAAAATGGGGACATGAGTGAGCCCATCGCGACTGGTCGCCTTACTTTGAAACCGCCACCTTCGAGCACAGTATGGGTTGGAACTATTGTCTTAACACTACGTTCGGTCAACTTCTCACCAGTCTGGTTAACGAAACTATCTATTCAAAGCCTTGCTAGGGCCCGTGGATTAGGAAAACCAACAATTAAATCATGATAGGTTGACAGTTTAATGATTGATATGGCTGAGTCTGTGATATTTGAACACGCTGCAAGTTCCGGAACTGATTTCTTGATGTATACTAGCAATTTTTGTGGTTATTGTAACGCTGCCAAGCGATTATTCGCAAGCAAGAACCTAACATGCAAAGAATATAATTTCAACGAGCATGACGGTTTACGACAAGCGGTTGTTGAGGCTACTGGTCACCAAACTGTGCCGGTTATCTTTGATTTACGTGATGGGAATATCATGTTCATCGGCGGTTTTGATGAAACCCACGCCTATCTAAGATAAATCTGAAAATGTTGCAAGCCACTCCTTCAGGGAATCATGGTGTTCAACTGGAATCATGTGACCTTTGTCATGCTCTATCATTTCTATCGCCCACCCACAACCCTCAAACAAAGAGGCAATTGCAAAACCGTCCTCCAATGATACCCGAACATCTCGCTTTCCATGCATCCAAAACATCCGCTTGCTATCTAATTCATTGAGTCTTAAGCGCAACTCCATCGGCCTTACCAACCTCGTTCCAATGCAGATAATTCCTTGAATTCGATCGGCTACTGGTAGATGCATCAATTCTTGAGCCATCGCCCCACCCTGAGAAAAGCCACCAACAACAAGCGGACCTTTGGGGGCTTCGTTACCGATTATGTGTTCTAGTTGAGACAAACTAGAATCGACATCGATTAACTCCCTACGCGATAAATTTGCTCGCCTTGTTGCATCGGCGTCATAGTCTTCATAGCGCCACCAGGTTTTACCTCTAATCGGGTGATTGTAACGAGCCTCAGGGACCAACAGGGTCCACCCAGCAGGAAGAATTTTCTCGGCAAACGGGCGCATCATCTCTGCATTACCAGTCATCCCATGCATCATGATTAGAGTAGGCAAGTAATCACCTCAAAGTGACCATGCCTGAACTAGTGCTCCAGCAACTTTTAGATGGACTACAGAGGTTTCACCCTGCAGTGTTAATGTGATACGATGCTCTCCAGATTTGGAAGGAATTGTGCCAAAGGAACCTTTCTCTGTTGCCCCATTACCCCATGCTCTGGAGAGGGGTGATGAACCATCTTGCTGATCGCTTATTGTTAGCGAACCCGAGCCTTTACCATCGATTTCAACATCCAAATACCAAACTAAGGTATCCCATGCTTCATCGGATGAATAGCCATCATCAAAGAATGTGTCATAGATTTCTTGGTCATTTTCAGTGTAAAGGTTGTCATGTAAATCACCGGCGCGGTAAAAGTAAACGTCGCCGGTGTAGCCGGTTTTCTTTTGGTTAAGGTTCATCCTTAGATTCTCGTTGCCATCGCTATCCTGCCACACCAGGGTTTTGATGAAACCTTGGCGGCCGCTGAATACATAATCAAGTTCGTGCCCATCATCCGAAGTTGCCGATACTGTTACTTCGCCGTTGTAGATATTATCTGTGGTAGCGGTCCACTGTTGTCCCAGAAGTTGGAAGTTCCAAGTGTTTCCAATCGACCAAGGAAAGTTAAACACGGGCTGAGGCTCACCGTTTTCGTACACAGATAGACCGTCAATTGTGACACGTCCGAGGAATGGATTGTGGTTGATTACGGCATGACGCTGTGCTTCGCCCTCGCTGGATATACCGAGCATAAACAGACCGTCATCTTCTCTTACCTCAGCAACGACTAGGCGGGCACTGTCCTCACCAAATTGTGGAGTTATGAAAGTGTAAAGCCACTGGTCGCCGACTTGCCAATCTGGCAGCGCTAGTTCATCACCTGTAGTATCGCCAATTCCGCCTAGGTTTGACCCCTGATCGTTGATGCACCCTGCAAGGCTCAATGTCACCATCAGCACTGAGAGCAAGTAGGCACGCATAACACACCGTAGATGGCTTCTTTTGAAAGCCTAACGCTTCATAGGTTATCTGCAATAATGTTAGGTTTAAGTAAATCATTTACTTGCTAAATCCATGCTCACTGAACCAACTATTGCCTTCTGTAAACAGTGTAAAAAAGAAACTGCAACTTATCAGTACCATGGAGCCGACCTGAAAAAACTTCAATTATGCAAAGAATGCTATAATGAATATCTTGCTGAGCAGATGGTCAACTATTGGAAAGAACACATTGCTGAGGAAGAACAACGAACAAGTTAAGTTGCCCAACGATGTTCTGTTGTTGACTAATTTCTGTAGATCACAGCAAACCATTCTTGGTCAATTCGCCTGTTCCAGCTAGAACAACCGCAACTATTGACATCAGTTTGATCAAGATGTTCAGTGATGGACCAGATGTGTCTTTGAATGGGTCGCCTATTGTGTCACCTATAACTGCGGCGTCGTGGGCTTCGTCACCCTTCTTTGCGCCTTCAATGTGATTTTGCTCGATTGCCTTCTTGGCGTTGTCCCATGCGCCACCTGCGTTGGCCATGAACAAAGCAAGTAGAACTCCAGACACTAACGCTCCAGCTAGCATACCGCCTAACGCAGCAGTACCCAGAGCAAAGCCGATTACTACTGGGGCTAGGATTGCCACAACACCAGGACCAATCATCTCTCGCAGAGCTGCTTGCGTTGAGATATCAACACACTTCTTGGAGTCTGGCTTGACACCCTCTCTACCTTCCAGTAGCCCGTCAATTTCTTTGAATTGGCGGCGTATTTCAACGACCATGTCACCCGCAGCCTTACCAACTGAAGTCATAGTCATAGCCGCTACTACAAACGGTAAGCCGCCACCAATTAGCAGACCGATGACAACCATTGGTTCGGTTAAGTCAAGACTAACCCCGCCAACTGCAGTATTGTATGCTGCAAACAGTGCTAAAGCAGTCAGGGCTGCAGACCCAATAGCGAAGCCTTTTCCGACTGCAGCAGTTGTGTTGCCGATTGAATCCAGTTCATCGGTGATGGCTCTAACATCATCACCCAGTCCACTCATCTCAGCAATTCCACCAGCGTTATCGGCAACCGGTCCGTAGGCGTCGACAGTCATTGTCACACCAACTGTTGCTAGCATTCCCATAGCCGCCATAGCGATGCAGTATAGACCATATTCCTCGCCGCCAAATTCATTGGCGCCGAGAATGCCTAATGCGATTAGTACTATGGGGATAAAAGTCGACATCATGCCAACGGATAAACCGGCTATTGCATTCGTTGCTGGACCTGTTTTGGACATCTCACCAATGTGAGGTATCGCCTTTGTCTTGATGCCAAATACTGGCTCAATACCAGTGTAATATTCTGTCACTAGACCAATCAAGATTCCGACTATGCTACCCAAGACTACCGAGTGCATTACACCGTATTCTACATCAATCAGACCCTGTTGAATGGAAACATAACCACCGATCGCGAATAGAATAGCGCCAATAAATGTGGTATTCCTTAGCGCTGCTGCAGGATCATTACCATTCTTGAGGAAAGCCATCGAAAAGACGCCTATTATCGAAGCAGCGTAACCGATGAAACCTAGTAGTATAGGCAATAGAACATAATCTGCTGCATTGTCCCCAGTAAACTCGTTGGCAATAATCATAGCAGCGATTATTGAACCAACGAAGGATTCGAAGATGTCGGCACCCATCCCTGCTACGTCACCAACATTGTCACCGACGTTGTCAGCGATGACACCTGGGTTGCGCGGGTCGTCTTCAGGGATCCCTGCCTCGACCTTGCCTACCAGATCGGCTCCGACGTCAGCAGCTTTGGTGTAAATACCGCCACCGACACGGGCAAACAAAGCAATTGAAGAAGCACCCATACCGAAGCCAGCCGCTGCTTGGATTACATTCAAGCCACTAGCAGCTGCATCATCCCCCGATGATGCAACATCGCCAGCGCCCAACCACCAAGCGATGAGCGAGATTCCTAGCAGTCCAAGACCGCCAACTGAGAGCCCCATTACCGCTCCACCATTGTATGAAACTGCAAGTGCAGCAGGTTGACCACCTGTCTTGGCCGCCATAGCAGTTCTGCCATTGGCAGAAGTTGCTGCACGCATGCCAGAGAAGCCGGCAGCAACCGATGCGAGAGCACCTGCAAAGAACGCAATAGTTGTCTCGGCATCGTTCAACACGAATAACAAAACACCAACAGCTGCAACGAAAATGCCCAGGATTCGGTACTCAGCTTTCAAGAAAGCCATAGCACCGTCTTGTATTTCGTTTGTTATGTCAGCAACGACATCGTTGTCAATTTTGACACTGTTTACTCGCAAGTATAGTACAAAAGCGATAACAAGTCCAACTAGACCGGTCCCCGCCGCTATTAGAGGTATGTTCGTAATATCCATATTAACCACCTGTAGAGCCGGCGACCAATGAACTCCTCATAAGTGGTTCGCTT
>DAUW01000085.1:6791-9577 GCA_002505355.1 Euryarchaeota archaeon UBA229
AAATTGTAGAAATGGTTCATTAAAGACGGCTTGCTGGATTAACCATGGCCATTACGGCAGAAGAGATACTGGCAGAGATTGGTCCCGTCCAAGAAGTGCTCGATGCTCACGATGGCATCGTCAATGTGATCGATACCTCAGACGGTAACATCATGCTCTCGCTTGATGGAGGATGCAATGGCTGCTCGTCGACCCCAATGACTGCAATGCAAATATTCTATTCACTAATGAAATTGGACGCTGTTAATGATGTGATATTTGTTAATGGAGAATTACCAGAATACATGCGTGATTTCATCAAAAAGAAAATGGCAAAGGAATCAGCAGAATCGACGGAGAACCTCACTTCCGGTAGTGGACACGAACCCCGTGGCGAGATAATTTAGTCTACTCCTCCTCATTTCTACCGATGGAGTGAGGATTAGCCCCAAAGGATACGTTAGTCCCTTTGATATTCATTCGGGCCGAAAAAGCAATTATTATACAGACTAGTGACAGCGGTTTTGGCAGGTATTCAGAACCCCAAAGTGAACCACCAGCAAGTGCCAACCACCACAGCACAATCGCACACAATACTAGCGATAAGGCGATTATGTTTTGCGCCATGTATTCAGCCTTCTCGGAGCGAGAAAATGTTGCGATAAAGGTAAACAAAACTGCTGATAGTCCACACAACGCTTCGGCAAGGTGTTCTATTACAACAGGGTCGACACCAGCCATGATGGTGCCTAATCTTTGATGTTATTAAGCACGGGCATAGTAGAGTTGACATCATGGAATCATAACAAGGTTTGAAACCATATTCGTTGTGAAATGGCCATGGCAGGAAGCGACTTTGCTTTACCAAAGCCCCGACCAAATGGCCCACCCTTTTTTTCACGTAATCAAATCGCTGCCGCCTTACATCAAGTTGCAGTGTTGCTTGAATTACAGGGAGCAAACGTGTTTAGACTCAGGTCGTATCAGAATGCTAGTCGCACACTGGGCGGCATTACCGAAGACCTTGGAGAACTTGTTGCCACTGGAAAACTTTTCGATATCAAAGGCATCGGAAAAGGTCTCGGCTCGGCAATTTCGCAGGCTGTTTCACAGGGCGAATGGCCCAATGATTGGATTGATTTGCATAATAATACTCCACCTGGCTTAATCGAAATGCTCGGCATTCCTGGTCTAGGTCCCAAGCGCATCAAAATAATGAATGAAGAGTTGGGGGTTGATTCAATTGCCACGCTAAAACAAGCTGCGCTAGATGATTCCATCGCTGGTTTGAAGGGTTTTGGCGCAAAATCTCAGCAAAAGATGCTAGACGGTATCGAATTGCTAGCTAGATTTCGTTCCCGTCGTCGGCTTGACATTGGCCTGATGTACGGCGAGGCGTTCGAACAAAAAATCGCCACCATTGATGGGGTGATTAAAGCTCAGTTAGCCGGTAGCGCCCGTCGGCGCAGGGAAACAATTGGCGACCTTGATGTGGTTGTGGGGGTTCTTGATGAAGATAAAGAAAGTGTCAGTAAAGCAATCTTAGCACTTCCCGGCATTGCTGATGTCAAGGGTGCTGGCGATTCCAAAATAAGTCTAATTCTTGACACTAGTATATTTGAAGGTGGATTTTCAGTAGGCCACATTGACCCTAACGTCATGGATGCCATCGGTGGCGAGGACTACGAGCAACTAGAATCTGGCGGCACAATAGATGCTCAAGTTAGATTGGTTACCCCCGAGATATTTCCGTTTACCCTGGCATACTTCACCGGTAGTAAAGAGCATAATATCGTAATGCGGCAAAGAGCAATTGACCGCGGTTTGAGGCTGAGTGAGTTTGGCCTAATTCCAGAGGCAAAGGCAGGTGATCTGAAAGGGATGGCAGCAGCACACCTATCACTTCCAGCTGCCGATGAGAATGAAATCTACCGTCACCTAGAACTTGATTGGGTCCCGCCTGAGTTAAGAGAAGATACAGGAGAGATTGCCGCAGCCCAGGATGAAATCCTGCCACGCCTAATCATACCGTCAGACGTAAGAGGTGCGCTACACAATCACACTACCTTATCGGATGGAGATGCAACTCTAGAACAGATGGCTGATGCTGCTCGCAATATCGGATGGAACTGGTTAGGTATTGCTGATCATTCCCCAACGCTCAAGGTAGCGAACGGCGCAAGCGCTGAGGATTTACTATCCCAAGGCGAGCAAATTAGGCAATACAACGCCGCTTGGCAGCAAGAAGGCGTTGATTTCAGATTGTTTCACGGTGTCGAATCCGACATCTTGGAAGGAGGTAAGTTAGATCATCCTGATGACGTACTCGACCAACTGGATTATGTTGTTGCTTCAGTTCATGCGATGACCAAATGGAAAAATCGGGACGAAGTTACCAATACAGAAGAATTGATTAGATGCATAGACCATCCAGCAACAACAGTTTTGGGTCACCCTACGGGCAGAATCTTACAAGGTAGAGATGGCTACGAGGTGGATATGTTTGCTATTATTGAACACATGGCAGAACACAATGCAGCAGGACGATTGAAAGCCGTTGAATTGAATGCTAGCCCGTACCGGCTTGACTTAGATTGGCGCTTGTGTAAATACGCTAAGAATAACAATGTCCCGGTAGTCATAAACCCGGATGCACATTCTGTCCGTGGTTTGGGAGACGTCGCATATGGCGTAATGACTGCGCGCAAAGGGTGGCTGGAAACCGATGATATCCTGAACTCGCTATCTGGTGACGCAATGACTGAACGTCTATCGTGAACATACATTCATCAAAGGTGAGGAAGTGG
>DAUW01000085.1:9875-10176 GCA_002505355.1 Euryarchaeota archaeon UBA229
CATTCATCAAAGGTGAGGAAGTGGCATAGCCATGCGAACATTAAGGACAGTCATCATGGGATTTTCGATGGCACTACCCGGTATGTTCCTTGCATTGATAATCTGGTACATCGCTGGGAAACCGAGCACAGAACCTCTTGAAACCATAATTTGTAATGTCATACCGATGATTTCTATTGGTTTGGGGCTTGTTTTTGGTTGGTTGACCGGCGGCGAGTATGAAGGCTGAGTGATTTGTGTGACCGAAGAATTTGCGATTGAGCAATGGGAGCAAATAATCACCAAATTTACCGAAGTTTTC
>DAUW01000011.1 GCA_002505355.1 Euryarchaeota archaeon UBA229
TGAATATTACGTTGATGATATGGGCAAACAAGTTGCGGTGCTGGCTTGGGCATTAGCAAATTTGACGCACGATGATGTCGAGCGAATCCTATCGGATCGAGAGCCAATAAACCAAATGTGGCAAAACAAACCCGACCATGAACGCGTTAGATGGTACCAAGCTGCACAAGTTTTGCGAAGTGAAGATGCAGTAAAGGATGGAATCGAAAAAGCCATTGCGGAGATGGTTCACAGTAGCGAAAATGGCGATAATGAGGTACTGCAATCGTTTCACGATGCGTACCAGCCGGTACTTGATGGAATGCTTGAAACTCTGGCTCGGTTAAGGATTAACTTTGATGAATTCACCAAGGAATCATTATTTGTCACTAATGGTGATGTTGGCACAGTTATGGAAAAGCTAGCCAATCTAGACATCCATGGTGTGGCAGATAATGGTGCTGAATATCTAGACCTTGGTGCACGCGGGTTAAAGGGTAAGACCGAATTTTTCTATCGTCGAGGTGACGGCAGTTCACTATATGCTACACGTGATATTGCATACCATATTTGGAAATACACTCAGTGTAATAATTTAATTAATATTCTTGGTGAAGACCACAAGTTACAATCAAAACAAGTCTCGTTGACCCTAACAGAACTAGGTTACAGTTCCCCCGAGGTCTTATTTTACTCATTCATCAAGTTACCAGAAGGAAAAATGTCAACTCGAAAAGGCAACGTAGTTTTCATGGATGATTTACTTGAAGAGGCAAAAGCACATGCTGCTCAAGTTGTCAAGGAGATTCGCTCAGATTATACGGAGCAAGAAATTAATTTAATTGCTGAAGCAGTAGGCACCTCAGCAGTTCGCTTTAACATCATAAAAGTCAGTCCAGATAAAGGATTTA
The DNA here is from genome assembly GCA_002505355.1 of Euryarchaeota archaeon UBA229. Taxonomy (GTDB): domain Archaea; phylum Thermoplasmatota; class Poseidoniia; order Poseidoniales; family Poseidoniaceae; genus MGIIa-L1. The sequence continues at coordinate 891 of DAUW01000011.1, forward strand.
CATTTCGCTGGGAAGAGGCTTTATCGTTTGACTCTGATTCTGCCCCATTCATCATGTATAGCCACACAAGAAGTCGTTCTATAGCGAAAAAGTGCTTTGATTTAGGCGTATTACATCCGAGTGATGCACAGATAAATTTCTCAGAGATACCTGCCAGCATGTATGAATTGTCACGCGTCATTGCTTGTCACGAAGATGCATTGTCTCGGGCTGTTGAACAAAACCGACCAAATCTCTTTGCTAACCAAATGCTGAATTTAGCCAATGCTTACAATGGATTTTATCGAGACTGTAAGGTTATACAATCTGGCCAGGTAAATCATACATATTTTGCTATCTCTGAAGTCGCCTCAGCGCTGCTAAAATCTGGCATGGTCGGTTTGGGTATTGCACCGCTAGAGCAGATGTAGTCAGTCCTTTCGATACCAACCATCTGGCAGAGTCATCGGATCTACTGGCGAGTTATCTTTGACTATCCTTACTATTTCCATTTTAAGTGCCTCTAGTCCAACATTCTCCAACGCTGAAATTGTGATATAGCCGTTACTATCAATCAATAATGGCAATTCGGTGTATTGTTCCTCGCCTGCTGCGAGGTATTGGGTCTCAAATTGCTTTACTAGGTCCCAATTTTCTGGTTTGGTTCCGTGGAGGTCAGCTTTGGTTGAAACAATCATCACGGTAGTTCCGGCTAATAATTCAAGAATTTCTTCGAGTAGATTTTTCTGTTCCTCAATTGACATGCCACAATTTTCACTTTCGTCGATGAGAAACAGTACGAGAGAGCCTAAATTTTCAAGGGCGGAAATCGCTTGCATTTCTATGTCATTACGCTTTTCCATGGGCCTGTCCAGTAGACCCGGAGTGTCGACCATTTGATACTGAAGGCGTCGGAAAGTGAAATGACCAAGATGTATCCTTTTGGTAGTAAATGGGTAATGATTTACTTCCATGTTACCAGAACTTAATGCAGAGATAAACGCCGATTTGCCAACGTTTGGCGCACCACAAACCACGATACACGGCGATAATTGGTCAATGCTGGGCAGCTTCTTCAGAATCTCTCGAGACTGACCTAACCATTCGAGAGATGGTCCAACTCGACCAATTAATGATGAAATCCGACCATATGCTTCCCGCCTTGCTTCATGCATAAGTTCGATTTTTGCCGTACGTGTTATCTTCCGCGTATTTTGCGTTGCTATTTTGGAAATTTGATTCGAAGCCCACTGCAGCATCGACAAATGGTGACGATAATCATCACAACCGACACAAGCATCAATCATCGACACGTCAAATTGTGGTGATTGATCAAGAGAAGGCCATTGATTTACGGTATCCATCAGGTAAGTGACAAGAATATCCGAGGCGGTTTGGACCATACGATTGAGTTGCTTTCTTACTCTAAATACGCGATCACTATCATCAACCCTATCAGCAGCTTTTTTTGCGCGCGCAAAAGCCTTGTCCAATAACTCCTCCTTGGTTAGGACTGTCGGCAGAGCCCGCCATGATACTTTCATGATATCCCCAATCGGTTGCTGGCAATCAATACTTGAATAATCCATACCCTAGATTAGATAGGAATACCCATTTTGAGAGCGAGGTTAAAAAACACTCGCCGTTAGGTTCTGACATGGCGAAGAAGACGAGCGACTCAGATTTACCGACTTGGGCTGTACCAATATGGGAAGACATGGGCTCACCCAGCCTTGCCGACATTGTTAGTGTCCACAATGGGGATCTTTTGGAGAGAAGGCATGGTCTACGCAAAGATGACTTGGTTGAAATTTTACTTGATGCTAGAGCCTTCAAAGAAAACGCAGATACTGTCATAAAAGGGCGATTGCTATCTTCTGGCAAAACCAGTATTGAGATTCTTACAGACTCAGGAGAAATCGTCTATGTTGCGCGCGATGTGATAGTAAAGATCACGTTAATTGCCCATACAAGACCAGCTTATATCGACGACAAGGAATTGTTAGCGTTTGAGAGGGAAGATATGAAACGAAGGTCTTCGCTTCACGAAAAAGTCGAGAAGGAAGTGAAAGGTCGACAGGATGATTCGCATCTATGGGGTTGAGAATTTGTCACTAAAAGAGAAAACCTGCATCCCTTGCCAAGGTGGTATACCACCGCTTACAATAGAAGAAATCAAGCCTTTTATGGTGCAGATTAACGATGATTGGAAGCTAATCGCTGACCATCATATTGAGAGAGTTTTCACCTTTCCAGACTTTCAGACGGCGTTAGATTTTGTTAATTCAGCGGGTGAAATATGTGAGAAAGAAGACCACCATGCTGACTTTGAGCTTTCATGGGGACGAGTTAAAATAATGATTTGGACTCACAAGATAGATGGGTTACATGAATCAGATTTTATCCTCGCCGCAAAGATTGATGCAATCTGATGGTGTCGAGATGTCAAGCTTCCAAGAGTTGATTAATAGCCGTCGAAGTGTATACAAATTTACTGATGAACCCGTCAGTCAGGAGATAATCCAAGCTGCACTGCAAGCAGCATCCAACGCTCCTTCACACAAACACACACACCCGTGGAAGTTTTACTTTCTAGGAGAGGCAACGAGGAAACGCCTAATTCCGACAATAAGTAAACTAGCGAAGGTAAAATCTGCAAAGTTACAATCGACAACCGTCGAAGCAGACAGTGAGCGAGCGATCAGTAAAATCACAAAACCACCGCTGCTAATTGCCGTTAGCTCGAAAAAATCACCCAATGATAAATTTAGAGAAAAGGAAGATTATGCCGCAACAGTATGTGCGCTTCACAACATGGTGTTATCGCTATGGGCAAATGGGGTTGGTGCTCAATGGTCTACCGGTGGGATAACAAGGGATCAGGAGACTTATCAAATACTTTCTATAGACTCAAGTACAGAGGAGATTATTGGTTTCCTTAAGGCTGGATATCCAGCCAAAGTACGTCACGTTAACAAGAAACCTGTCGATGAAATAGTTGCCTATCTTGATTAAAGTTTAACCGGCCTAGTCGCACCACATGCTTGACATTTCAGCAGGGTTGTTCTTTCTTCCTTGACGAACATTGTGTCTGGGGATGAGCACTGGCTGCAGATGATATATGAGTTGACATAGTTGACGATAGTTTTCTTTATTCTCTTAGGTGGTATTCTACCTTTGAACCTCGCTCTTGGACCGTCTCTTGATCCGGATGTGCCTAAGTCATTCAGAATATATTGGTAGACGTGATTGTCATCTCTATCCATCATCGAGACAACTTCATTGAAGTTTCTAAAAATTGTATTTGAACCTTCAATCAATATCTGTGGTTCTGGCAACTTCCATCGTGATTTACTCGAAATGTTGTCAGGAATTTTCTCCCGCGCTCGATCCAGCAACGATTGGTAGTCAAAGTCTGCCATGAATCTCCCTCTAGCACTCCATTCTTGAATGCTTGGTATCACAAATGATTAGGAAGTTGCAATTTAGATGAAAGGTTTGATGAACATGATTCTCACAGGGCTAATTGATAGTAATGGTTGTTAGTATAGAAGAATTACGAATGACTGCAATGAACCTGCGCAAGGAAGGGTTGAACAGCCAACAGATTGCTGATGAATTATCACTATCGCAAGATACCATCTCATGGTTGCTAGCTGGAAGTCAAGGAGATGACCAACCTAGTGATGTCAGAATTGGCTGGCGAACAATTGGCGTTCGTCCCAATAGAATTTCGGCCATCGGGACCATTATGGCTGATGTTGCTGATGAGGAACTTGGCTATGACAATATTGATACCATAGTTGGAGTTTCTATCAACGGCATTTCTTTTGCCCATGAAGTCGCTCGAATATTAGATTGTGAGTTTACCGTTTTTAGAACTACTGACAAAGGCGATGGATCAGGTTCTTTGTCTAGTAAATATGGTCAGGTTTCGGGCAAAAAAGTAGTTATTATCGATGATGTTCTATCAACTGGAAAAACGGTTGGCAAAACTATCACTTCTATTAAAGAAGCAGGGGGCGACGTCGGCTTAATCATCGTGCTAGTGAATAAAACAATGAGAAATGAAATCGGTGATGTCCCTCTTCGAGGGATTGTTAGAGCTGTTTCAGTGTGAGGTGATTAACGATGCACTGGGCGGACGTAGTTGCCGTAAATTTAGCGCGTCGCGGCAAGAAACACATAATTTCAACCGGTATTACACCGAGTGGAGAATTTCATATTGGTCACCTCAGAGAAATCTTGACTGGGGAAATGATTTCAAGAGCCGCAATGGATGCAGGTCTTGATGTCGAGTTCATTTTCATCGTTGATGATGCAGACCCGCTGAGGAGAGTTTATCCATTTTTAGATGATGAGTATCATCAATACATTGGGCACCAAATAGGCAACATACCAGCACCAAATGCTGATGGTAAACCAGACCATGAGCGATTCAACAACGAGGGTTTGAATTATGCTGACTACTTTCTGAACCCATTTTTAGAAGCGTTAAGAACTATCGGCGTCAACCCTCGAATCGTCAAAAATCTTGCCGCTTACCGCAATGGAAAATTTACTGAATGCATCAAAATAGCCTGTGATAATGCTGAGGCAATTAGAGAAATAATTGAGCGTGTATCGGGGAGAGAGTTACCCCAGCAGTGGTTTCCTTGGAGTCCAATCGACGCTGCAGGTTCGTTAGAAGGCGTTACTGTGACAGGTTATGACTATCCGTTTGTTCATTTCATTGATGCTCAGGGCAATACGGGCTCATCAGATATTACCGAGGGTCGGGGAAAACTACCTTGGCGTATTGATTGGCCAGCTAAGTGGTCTTGGATAGGGGTAACTTGCGAAGCCTTCGGCAAAGATCACGGTGCTAGTGGAGGTTCATACGACACCGGTAAGGAAATTTCTCAACTATTCGGTTATGATGCACCACAACCGCTAGTGTATGAGTGGATAAGCCTGAAGGGTAAGGGCGCTATGTCGTCATCCTCTGGCAATACAATCGGCCCAATGGAGGCACTGGAGTTAGTTCCACCCGAAATTTTACGATTTTTAATAGCCCAATCAAAGCCGAACAAGGCGATTGAGTTTGATGCCGGGATGAATTTAGTAAATCTGGCAGATGAGTATGAACGTAGTTGCGCTCGTAACCTTGAGGAGGAACTTATGGATGAAACCCTATCTAGACGCAGAAAGGTGCATCTCGAAGATTTGGTGGGGACAATTAGATTGTCATCAATCGAACGCAACAAGAAATCAGATTACTCAAACGTGTCCTTTCGCCATTTAGCCCTGCTAGCACAGACCAAAACCGACGATCAACAGGTATGGGAAAGCCTCGGACTTGGAAATAATAAACCACCGTCGAAAATACTGGTGGACCGTCTAAATAAAATGCGGACCTGGATAAACTCGCCTCATTTCCCCGAGGAAATGCGTATAACAATAATCAACCATGTACCACAAGACATCATGGAAAATTTAGATCAGGATGAGGTAATGGTACTGAGAAATCTAACGGAACTGCTCAGTCAATGCAGGTGGGATTTAGACTCCATTGCCGATTGCATAATCGAGTCTGCAAAATCTATAGATAAATCACCAAGAATTGCTTACACCGTTGCGTATTCATGTTTGATGGGCAGTAAAAAGGGCCCTAAACTAGCACCAATAATAGCCGAGTTGAATAAGCAGGATGTAATCAACCAGTTTACGAGATGTTTAGATATCCTAAATTAAACCGACAATGCAGATTAATCCATCGTCAATATCCGCACCATTCAAATGATAGGGGCATTCATCGCACCACATGGCGGGTGTGTACTGTCCCATCTGTGAGGCAGATGTTGAACCCGCGGCAAAATATTGCCTGTCATGTGGTCATGACATGGATGTGCAAGGGCCAATAACCTCGACAGGTCACGACTTGAATCAGTTACGGGAGGTAATTCGTCTAAGAGATGACCTCTCAATGGCTGAAAAATTTGACATGATTGCCAAAATAGAAGAAGGTGCAAATCCAATTCAACTCGGTATTGCCGCACCTGCTGAAGGTGAGGAAGTTGACATCTCAGATGCTTTTATGGCCAATGAAATCGAAATAAGTGCCGCTAAACCAAGCGTAGCTAGAGACTGGGGAAGCTCCCCCGCAGCAAATGCTGCGGTTAGAGCAGTTGTGCGTGGAACCAATGCGTGGGATTTAATCCAGGATGGAAAGTTAAATCTCAATGAAGGGTTATTTAGAACAGCCATGGATACTGGTATGGAAGCATCAACGCACATCCATGACGTCGCTAGTGGAGAACATGAAGGAATCGACCCTGATGCGATGAGGGCGATTCCAGTGCTGAAGCCGCCAAAACGTAGCTTCTGTCCTAAATGCGGTTCAGACATTCATAGCAATACGATGCTTCAATGGAGAAAATGGCGAGATTCCTCCAGCGAAGTTGTTTCAATGCAGTTGGAAGCATCGATGGAAACTGCACTAATCCAAGTAGCATCCCACTACATCAACGTAATGCAAGCCATCCAGGATGAACGCGATGACGCATATGAAAAATTAGCAAAAACCGATGCGAAAAAAATTGAAGAAAAATTACGAACCAAATTAACCAAAGAAATCCGCAAAGAGTTGGAAAAAGAAATTCGTGCTGAACTATCCGAAGAAATGGCAAATCAGTCAGTTTCTGACGTCGCTAAGAAATCAGATGACACAAAGAAAAGTGCTAAGAAAGCCACTAAACCAAAAGCCAAAAAATCTGGTAAATCAGACAAACAAAAACCAAAATCTGGCGGTGGCATGTTCGGAGCCAAAACCCCCAAGAAAAAGTATGAAGGTGAGGATGGCGGGAAGGTTGACTGGTTCC
>DAUW01000056.1:0-1290 GCA_002505355.1 Euryarchaeota archaeon UBA229
CACTACCAGCTGTGCTACGTTGGCGCTATCCATGCCAAACAACAATCATTCATCAATCAAACGGATGATTTTACCACGATACAGATCTGATTTTGATGGGCAAATCAAATAACATGATATGTCTGGTTTGACTATGGCGGGGGATACTGCAAACAGTTTTCTCAATGATTTCGCACAGACAAAGCAGGGCAACGACACTATTTTTTCATGTTGGGCTCGCTATCAAGAGGCAATAGCTCAGGGCCATGACGCGGTTAATGGAACAATAGGAGCACTGCTAGAGAACGATGGCAGTTTAGCAATAAATCAAACAGTTGACAGATTTGTTCGCAACTCTCCCCCCATAGAAATAGCAGCATATGCTCCACTGAAGGGCTTACCAGAATTTCTTGATCTTGCAGTCACATTGGCGTTAGGAGACGCCCGTCAAGAATTAGAGTCAATAGGAGTCCATCATACTGCGACGGCCTCGCCCGGTGGGTCAGGAGCGTTATTTTTGGCGGCAGCAAATTATGCGGACCGCGGCAGTAAAGTATTGCTGCGTGATAGACACTGGGGTCCGTATGATGGATTTCTCGCTGGTTGTGGCCTTGATATAGCAACTTACCCGCTATTGAATGACTCAAACGGATTCGATTTGGCTGCTTTTGAATCTAGTTTGTCAAATCTAGCAAATTCTCAGAGCAAGGTGATGTCATGGTTGAACGACCCTGCGCACAACCCGACTGGTCTGTCACTAACTGCTGAGGAACGTATGGCGGTATTGCGAGCCTTTTCACAAGCCGCTTTACAATACGAGGATGTAGGCTTCACTCTCCTAATCGACTCGGCATACCACGTTTATGCAAGGGAACCACACGGTTGGGCAGAAACTCTAACCGATGCACTACATGATGGCATGGAATGGCCAGCTAATTTACTGCTAACCTTTGCGATATCCCTCTCCAAATCACACACAGTGTACGGTCTTAGAGGTGGGGCATTGGTAAGCATCCACCCAGATGAATCTGCTATCCAGCGGATAACTACGGTAATGGGAGTTACAGGGCGCCAAACCTGGTCAGCAAGTTCCCGGTTAGCTCAATACTCTATTGCTAAAATCCATGCTGATAGTGAATCTGGTGCTGCTTGGTCGGACGAGAAGTCAAGGATGACTGAGATTCTCAAAAACCGGCGAGATTTGTTCATCGCAACATGTGAAAAATTGCAGGTTCCCATCAACCCAACGCATGATGGGTTTTTTGCTTGGTTAGAGCACAATGAGCCGAAGGCGATTGTTGAGGCTTGTGC
>DAUW01000056.1:1581-5436 GCA_002505355.1 Euryarchaeota archaeon UBA229
AGCACAGTGAGCCAAAGGCGATTGTTGAGGCTTGTGCCGCAGAGCAGGTATACTTAGTCCCGCTAAATGGCGGTGTTCGAATCGGCCTGTGCGCAATACCAACGGACAAGATAGAGAGGGTTGCAACATCTTTGAGCAATGCTTTGAATGAGTGATGTTGATGTCGCGCAACCCAAGAGAGAATTTTATTCTGGGTGGTTTCATTTGCATTGCTTTTGGCGCTTTTTTCACCCTAACTGAGGTTTACACACTGGCGTCAACAGTTGGAGTTTTGGGAGTTGCGCTTTTTATTTTCGGTATGAGTTTACGAAGCAACCTTGCTATGTCGGAAGAGGCAGTCAGAAGTTGGCGTCCGGGTGAGGGACAACTTCCAGATGCAGGCCGAGTTATGTATCGAGTAGACGTAACCATTGATGAACCAATAGAATCAACCATAGTTTGCGGTCCGTGTGGCAAAGTAACGGTTCGTTCTGGCACCAAACCAACTGCATTCACTTGTCATCATTGCAACATCGTGCTGTGGAATCACGAAGAAGAGTAGAATTACGTCCGGGCGGTCAATTTCATCACAGATTTCATAGGAGAATCATGCCTCGTATTGGCATGGTGGCCGAGACTTTAGTCAATACAGAGCGTCGAATGCTCAAGGCTATGTTAGTTAATCCCGGCCATGCATGGACACTCGATGAAATTCTAGCAAGCTGTGACTGGCAAGACCAAGCCATTGCGGTTGGGGCGGGTTTAGGATTGGCGGACAAAGGCTTGGTGACAGCAATAGAATCAGTCAGTACCGAAGTTAGGTTAGCTGCTAATGGTCAGACAGCAATTCAGACAGGGTTGCTAGAAGGAAGACTGTGGGACTGGCTGTCCTCTACCGAACATCCAACCATCAATAAACTGCAAGATTCCTTCGAAAAACATGAATCTGGTCCCGGAGTGGGTTTGCTTAAGAAACTTGGAATAACGCTTGATTCGGGGACGTTCTCCTTTGACAATGGGGATGCAGTGGCCGATGAAATCGAAGCCCGTCAAAATTTCCTTGTTGGTTTGCCTGTAAAGTTCACAGATGCCGATAAAACGATGCTCGACCATTTTAAGTCTCGACGGGAATTTATCGAATTGATTGACATTACCCAGCGTAGTTGGTCACTAACCGAAACCGGCTCGACGATTGCACCAAAAAGTCTTGTCGAGACAACATCGATTAACGAGATAACCCCAGAATTGCTGCAGAGTGAGTCTTGGAAAGATGCTGAATTTCGTAGGTTCGATGTGTCATTAGAATCAGCGACGCCTCGAAGCGGAAAAAGCCATCCTATGCAGTCACTAATTGAGCGGATTAGACACATCTTCCTTGAGATGGGATTTTCAGAGCTTGTTGAGGATTATGTGCAGACCGCCGGCTGGAATATGGATGCGTTGTTTATCCCACAAGACCATCCTGCAAGAGAAATGCAAGACACGTTTTACTTGGACAACCCCAAATCGATTGAACTACCTGAGGATTTAATGAATACTTGGTCAAGTATTCACCAGTCTGGTGGTGACACTGGTTCTACCGGATGGGGTGGTGACTTTTCCAAAGAGATTTCACAAAGAGGCTTATTGAGGACTCACACCACAGTAAATACAATTCAATATTTAGCGAGGAATCCCGAACAGGCTTGCCGTGTATTTACAGTGGATCGAGTATTTAGAAAAGAAGCGATAGATCGAACTCACTTACCTGAGTTTCACCAGATTGAAGGAATCATAATGGAGGAAGGCGCAAACTTGCAAATGCTGGTAACGACGCTCAAAACCTTCTATGCTAAGATGGGATATCCGGAAGTAAGAGTAAGACCGGCATACTTTCCATATACTGAACCAAGTCTAGAGATCGAAGTTAAATGGCGGGGTAAATGGCTGGAATTGGGCGGTGCAGGCATATTCCGTCCTGAGGTAACTGAACCGCTGGGTATCAAACATCCAGTACTTGCATGGGGGATGGGTTTGGAGCGACTAGCAATGTTAGTCCTCGGCTTGGATGACATTCGACAATTGTATATCTCGGACCTTGAATGGTTGAGGAATCAACCATTAATTTGAAACTGAATACGGATTGTTTCAATAAATATCATCTCTAGCATCCGCCATGGGGACAGGTGATTCCGAGAAATATGTCGATTCCGTCCACATTGGAGATTCTATAACAACAAATATTGTTAATGAACCAGAAGCAATTATAGAAGCATATGAAATGGGAAAAACAAAAACAACCACAAGTAGAATTCCTACCTTTATTCGCACATTTGTTCAATCGACAGATATTGGTGTATTCAAGAGAAGTGAGACCTGGAAGGCATTTGTTATCGCCGGAATTATGTTCCTCGCAATATCCTATGCAGCGCTATCTATGTTCGACAGCATGGACGATATTTTCCAATCAGATGCTGACCCTGAACCAATTCCCAACATTGTATTTGAATCACTCAATCGGACTGACATTGAAGCCGAATTAGTTAATGATACTGGCTGGTTTAATTTAGACGATCTTCGTGGTTCAGTAATTATCTTTGATATGATGGCACACGATTGTAGTAACTGTCACGCCGTCCAGTACCATCTTGAAGAGCGCATGAGTGGATGGAATGAACTTGCCGCTCAGTCTGGCAAATCCTTCCACATCATTGCATACGGCAGTTGGTACGGTGAAGACCTTGCATATCTAAATGAATCCGATGCCAACTATAATGTTCCATTATATCCGACCGGAATGGGATATGCGGAGTCGGGCATTCTTGCTGACGGTGAACTGACTGATCCAGTAAGGCTATTCACCACTGCTGGAACTGGGCAAATCCCGGTTGTGTTGGTGATTGATGAGGAGGGGTACATTATCGAGCGTCAAGCAACCGGTTCACCAACAGATAAGTGGCGCTCTTTTGATTCAGTCGTGGAGTTAGCATTAACATCTCAAGTGGAAGAAACGGCAAATTTGCGGATTGCTTGGGAAGCACCCTCTACCTCCTATGCCGCCGTATTTGCTCTGGGCATGATTCTGTCAATTTTGGTTTATTTTTCGCCGTGCGCTTTCCCAGTATTGCCCGGTTTCATATCGTATTATCTCTCGCTCGGAGCGCGCGAGGATGAACTTATTGCGGCTGGAAAATTGAATAAAAAGATGCCAAGTCCAATCGTCATAGGTTCACTTTCAGGCTTCGGCATGTGGACTTTTTTTCTTCTTATTGGGATTGTAGCAATCATCATGGGAGAGGCATTTCAAAAATCGGGTCTGGTACACTATATTGCTGTAGGAATCGCCATATTACTAATTATTCTAGGCTCAATGATGCTGTTAGGAATAACCTCACACGTAATGGGTTTTGTTCAAAAATTTGTTGATAAGTACAGCACAACAGAGGATGACGACATATTCACTCCACGGAGAAACATGTATCTCTATGGTATCGGTTATGCCGCAGCCTCGATTGATTGTACAGCAGCTGCAGTGTTACCGTTTGTCCTGTATCTTGGAACGCTTGGAGGTAGTGCGATTACTCTTGGCATTGGCGGTCTGATGGTCGGGTTACTAATTTTGATGATCGCCGTAACAGTGCTGGTAGGACTGGGCCGTCAAGTGATGATAAATTTCTTGAGAAGGGCTACAGGAATGATAAAGATGGTCGGTTCATGGATGATGATAATGGCTGGTGTAAGTCTTACATTATACTTAACAAATAGAGACGCAGTCAGCGCAGTATTTGGCTGATTATAATTGATTGAACTGCGCAATAGCTTCCTTGCTGTGTGAATTTTCTAGCATTGGCAGCATCCAAAATTTCCAAGCAAATGTAGCAATAACGATACCGGTAA
>DAUW01000127.1 GCA_002505355.1 Euryarchaeota archaeon UBA229
GCCATGAATTTTTGTTGAGCACCAATCGCGAAATGCTTCGTCATGATTGCCGGGGATGTAGTAGATTTGTGTGCCTTTATTGGCTTTTGAAATCAAACTTTTTATTATTAAATCCTCGGTTTCTGTCCAATGCCATTTCTTCCCTTTGCACCAGTGGTCAATAATGTCGCCAACAAGGTAAATTTGCTCTGCGTCATTGGCTTGTAAGAATGCCAACAGCTTATTGCTTTGAACGCCTTTAAGTCCAAGGTGACAATCAGAAATGAACAGCGTTCGATAATGTGTGACATCTTTTACCAAAATGGCGCCCCGACTGGGCTAGTCAAAGAAAATACTATATTTCACCCCAAACAAAGTAAATCGTAGTATATAGGGATATATATTAGCCAAATCTTCCTGATATGTATCTTGCAGTCAATTCTTTTGAGGGATCGCCAAAGATTTTCGAGGTTTTATCGAATTCAACTAGTCTACCGAGGTACATGAAACCGGTATAGTCACTCACACGCTGGGCCTGACTCATAGAGTGAGTAACAATTACCACGGTAAAATGTTTTTTCAATTCCAAAATTAGTTCTTCAATTTTTGCTGTTGCAATTGGGTCCAGTGCCGAACAAGGCTCATCCATAAGAATTACCTCAGGTTCAACTGCAATTGTTCTAGCAATGCAAAGTCGTTGTTGTTGTCCGCCAGACAGACTGGTTCCCAATTCATGGAGTCGGTCGTTTACCTCATCCCAAATCGCCGCCCTACGTAGCGACTCTTCGACTATTTTATCCAACTCCCTTCTACTTGGAGTGTAGTGAAGTCTAACACCATATGCAACATTATCGTAAATTGATTTAGGAAATGGATTTGGCTTTTGAAACACCATGCCAACTCTTCTTCGTATGGTAACTAGATCAGCACCTCGCCCCATTATTTCCTCACCGTCAAGCTCAACCGAACCGTCCACTTTACAAATTGGGATTAGGTCATTCATTCGATTCAAACAGCGCAATAAAGTCGACTTACCGCAACCTGAAGGACCGATTAGAGCAGTCACTGAGTTACGTTTGAATGGGATGGATACATTGTAAATTGCTTGAGCGTTGCCATAGTGTAAATCTAAGTCCCGAATCCACATATGAGCATCGCCATCGATTTCTAAATCTCTTGTTGAATCTGGTATTTCTTCATGAATATCTGAATCATCGCTCATTTCATCCGGTAATGATGCTAAATATTCTTTGATGATTTTAGATTCCTCAAAATCCGCTTTGCCATCAATTTTAGACATCGAGGTTAAGATACCTCGGATTTGAGATTTTTTGGGCCGTTCCGAATCGTTAGAAAGCAGTTGTTTTAGTTGAGCGAATAATTGTTCCTCCTCGTCAGAAATTTCCTCGTCGGCTGCCATCAGCTCTCGCAGTGTCTCGAATAACGATTCGTGGGCATCACTGACCTCAGTCTCTTCAACGACTTCTTCATCTTCCGTATTTTCTTGTTTTTTCGTCATGTGCTTGAATACCTCCTAAAGTGTGCACGGAGTAAAATTGCTGCTGAGTTAACTATAACTAAGGTGCCTAACAATACGATAGAAGCCCCAGCAGCTGCGACTTTAAATCCTATTTTTGGCATATCTGTCCAGCGATATACTTGAACTGGTAATACGGTGTAAAATCCTCTATCATTAGAATCTGGTCCAACATATTCTGCCGGATCTGCGGACATTGGGCCTCGGTCAGCCCATAATGGAATGTTTTGCAAGTGAGGTTCTATACCGGGGAACCAGCTAGCAAATCCGTCTAACGATGGAGTGTACTGATATGATACGTAAAAGAAGGCGTCTGGTTCAGTAAATACTGAGGCAACTGCGCCAACTAGAATAAGAGGCGCAGCCTCTCCCATGATTCGTGACATGGCTAAAATAGTTCCAGTCATCATACCTGGCATCGCATGTGGCAGTACGTGATCTTTAGTCACTTGCCATTTCGTACATCCTAAACCAAATGCTGCATTTCGTAACGATGGCGGAACTGCCCTGAGAGCCTCCTGTGAGGAGATTACTATCGTTGGCATAGCCATCGTAGCCATGGTCATACCAGCGGTCATCACAGTTCCTCCTAACCCTAGACCAATTCCTCTATCAGTCAAAAAGAGGGCTAATCCAAATAACCCGAACACAATCGCTGGAACTCCAGCAAGGTTAGTAATTAGAGCTTGAATTCCTCTTCTGAACGAATTATTTGGCGCATACTCTTCTAGCCAAATTGCTGCGCCAATTGAAAGTGGAATAGCAAACAACATTGTGTATCCAACAACGTATACGCTACCCCAAAATGCCGCCCTTAAACCCGCTTTATACGGTTCTGAGGATGTGTAGTCTGACCATACAAATGGAATGTGAATATTCATTGGAATGGCAAACAATGCTACCGCCATGACCACCAGTGCCGCAGTCATCCATCCCTCTCGTCCCTTGATTACTAATCCTAATCGGTCTTCCTGAATCTTGTTGGTTCGAGTCAATTGTAGTGCTGCAATTACCAACTTTTTAGCCCCGACAAACGACATCAATAATAGAACCGCCCCTACAACCCATCCTTCTATTAAAATCCAAGAAAGGGCAATATACCAAACAATTATGTTTAACATCAACAAACCAAAATCTACCAACCCATCTGCTAGGGGAACATCATTATCTGGACGCATCTTAATAATATCTGAAATTGCAGTGATTAGAGCGATGAAGCTCATCAATGATACTGCACCACCAATTGTGAATGAGAATGGGACCAATAATACTGGCTGGTTTTCATTAAATGTACTAATGAAAATTAACAGTGCTCCGATGAAGATAAGTAACCTAATTAGAACACCAAATAATCTGCTTAATAGTTCTGAAGAAAATGATAACCACGACCATGGTGTTTTCATTCCGGTATCGAGTTCCTTTGAGCCAATTCTGATCAAGCCTGAACGTATTGATA
>DAUW01000063.1 GCA_002505355.1 Euryarchaeota archaeon UBA229
AACGTGTCACCTTCGAGGGCAATACCAGAGGGTCGATTTAATCCGGTATCTATGACTCCCCATTCCACTCCAGTAATCCTGGCATATTCTGCAAGGTCTTCCTTTTGAGTTGTTGTAGGGTTATTGCGCCAGTTGGGATCTAGGATACTTTGGTAATTAGTTGAGGTGTCGTCTGTGTTAACCCATAATATACGGCTAGATCCGGTGTCAGCAATATACAGAATACCATTGTCTTTATCCAAAATCATATGCCCTGGTATTCCAGCATCGCGTGTGAGTTGGATATCTGAATAACGATGTATGATTGCATCGGAGTGGTCGTCCTGACCGGTGTCATGATCCATTTGAAAATCATAGTAGACTAATTCGCCGTAATATCCGTCGAAATACCAATATGCATTTCCGCTGTCGTGAGCAATACCCATGCCATCTGGCGACTCGTGGTTCATGTCGATGTGACTGCCTAGTAATCCATTGCCGTTGTTTTGGTTCTCGACCGCATAGTGATCGAGGGATGAGGGCCATAATGTCGGACCCATAAACTGGTTTGGATTAACGGCTTGGCCACAGTAAGTGTTTTGAGTTTCTTGTGCTGAGCCCCACTGCCAATCAAATTCAGGATGGTAAGCGCCAAATGCGATAGCACTCACCTCCTCCAGGAAGTGGTTGTGGTTAGAGTCTTGACGGTTCTCCGAGGTTTGCGTGTCGAGACCAGTGTCATGAACGATAGTTATGCTATCATCCCCACGATTCGCAATCCATAATTCATTGGCTCTTCCGGGGTGGAATTCCAAATCTCTTGGATCAAATAACCCGTCTGTTGTATCGGCTATTACGACCTCATCAAATCCGGTGCCGAATTGGGCCACTGTATTCGATTCCTCGCTTGCTTGCGCGCTGGAAACTAAAGAGAACAATAAGATTGACAGTATCAGTATACTCTTACGCTTGTTTGCCATATTCCACAGTGAGGGAATTTCCTTTTTGATATGTTGCTTTTTTTGCTCGCATAATCGGTATTATTCCCATTCGATAGTGCCGGGTGGCTTATGGGTTATATCATAGACAACACGGTTTACTGCTCCCTTGACGGTATTGGTGATCCTAGTGCTTATTTTCTGTAGGACTGAGTTAGGTATTTCGGAATATCTCGCAGACATACCGTCCATTGATCGGACGGCTCTGACAACCACAGTTTCGCCATATGCTCGGACATCCCCATGAACACCAACGCTTCGGACCGGTAGCAATGCAGCAAAATACTGCCAAGGCAATTCCATCAGTCCTTCCTCCGCTGCCTTTTCCAATTCTTCTTCGACGATGGCGCACGATTCTCTCACTACTGCAACGCGTTCAGGGGTTAGTTCTCCGAGAGTTCTTACCGCTAGTCCGGGTCCAGGGAACGGTTGTCGTTCTGCGACGTTGATAGACAGATGACGAGCAAGTTGCCTAACCTCGTCCTTATACAATTCTCGCAGTGGCTCGACAACTTCTAAGGTCATATCCTCAGGCAAACCACCCACATTGTGATGCGATTTGATAGTGTCACGGACACCACCGCCAGATTCAATCCAGTCAGGAGCAATTGTCCCTTGAACTAGGTATTTTGCGCCGCACTTTTTTTGCTCGTCCTCAAATATTCGGATGAACAGTTCACCAATCACCTTTCGCTTCTCTTCCGGCTCAGTGACTCCTTTGAGGGCCTCAAAGTAGCGATCTGCAGCTTTCACTGTAACTAGGTTCTTGATTCCCTGCTCTGCTAATAATGCTTCAATTTGTTCGGTCTCGCCCTTGCGCATGAAGCCCGTATCAACGTAAACACAGTGTAACAATTCACCAACTGCTTTGTTGGCAATAACGGCTGCAACTGTCGAATCGACACCACCCGAGCAAGCGATGATTGCAACGTCGTCGATTGTGTTTTGTAATGACTCGATGGATTCCTGAACGAATTCACCGACGTCAAACATCTCAAACGCCCCCGTTAACCTCACGGTCTTGGGACTTCACTCGCTCAATTTGGTCTAGCTTGTTTTGCTTTAGGGCTGCAGCATGCTTCTCGTTCTGTAGTGCTAGCATTTGAACAGCTAGATAACCGGCATTGTCACCACGGTCAACACCTACTGTTGCAGCTGGAACTCCAGGTGGCAATTGTACAATTGATAACAGTGAATCAAATGGCACTCTACCACCACATGGGACTCCAATAACTGGCTTTGTAGTGAGTGCAGCAACGGCTCCAGGTAGAGCCGCAGCCAGTCCAGCCATAGCGATGAAAACCATGCAACCATCTGCTTCAGCGTCGTGAATTATTTGTTCGACAAACTTTGGCGAGCGATGCGCGCTGGCAACTCGCAGTTGATAATTTACATCGAATTGTTTCAAAATTTTAGTACACTTTTCAGCAACAGGCATATCTGAGGACGAACCCAGTAGTATAGTAACTTCCATGGAGGTCTGCCATAGCAGTCGGTTATTCAAGATGACTATTCGTCCTCGACAACAAACATAGCCAAATCGAGGCCAAGTTTGCGAAAATCAAACCTTTCATCCATTGATATTCCAAATATATCCAGCCTGAGGGCCAGCCCGTGTTTTGTCCTCACACCATAGATTTGGGCAAAACTATCTTTGTCAAAACGCTTCAATGCCATTGTGTTTTGTGAAAATCTGCGGCTTCTTACATCCCATGCCTGCATTGAATCTACCGGCAAACGGGATTTTACGTCCCAGTTAGTTTGGTAAATCAGATTAGCATCCTTGAAAATGAAATCAAGTGAACGATAAATCATGGCAAATGCTAGAAACGACGACAATATACCAAGTTCGAGTTGAAAATTATTGTTGGCAACCATCAGCCAGGCAAATAACGATAGGCAACTGAAGAAAAATCCGAGCCCTACTCGCTGTGAATTGAAAATTCCTTGTCGGGTGCTTACTGCGCCGATGCCACCAATTAACATCAATATTACCGCACCTGCACCTAAAAAATTGATGAACTGTATTCCGGTTTCGGTTAGATAGACAATTACAGTCAGTACCAGCGGCAGCATGCCCCATGATAGCGGTAGGAGTACCGAACCGGGATTTGGCTTCAGTTCGATTTTTTGCCACCCATATTCGCCCGGGCTTTTGTCGCGGGCCCTAGCCATAGGCATCACTGCTCGTCATCAAATGGATGTTTTAGGCACAAGTTACGCGCCGCATATACTTCGTCTACCCGCCTGACTGGCGTAGTGATTGGTGCCTCGTGAAGAGTTTCTGCATCAATTTGTAGCACTTTTACGAAGTCTTTAGCAAACTGGTCTAATGTATCTCGGCTTTCTGTTTCAGTGGGTTCAAACATCATACACTCGGGCACAACTAATGGGAAATACACTGTAGGCGCCATGTATCCTTGATCAAGTAATCCTTTAGCGACATCCATTGCTGATATACCGACTGCTTCTTTGGCTGGTTGGAGAGATATGGTGAACTCGTGTTTCGCAACCTCTGCATCTGCTCCATCAACAAACATGTGGGATACGCCTGCAATCGCTGCTTCTCTGTGCAAGGCATGCCGCAAATAGTTGGCATTGAGCACAGCATGTTCTGACATATCTTTCAGGCCAAATCCATACCTACGATAGTAAGCCCAGCATCTGATAACTGCACCAGCATTACCATGCCATTGCTGGACTTTACCAATAGTATGTTTGGGCTGTTGCCATGAGTACCACATATCATCAACAGCAAATGGTTCTTCTCCAGTCAATATTGGGCGCTTTTTTACAATCGGACTGGGTAAAAATTCGGCTAGATGAGATTTTACCCCAATTGGGCCAGAGCCCGGTCCGCCACCGCCGTGCGGTTGACTGAAGGTCTTGTGAAG
>DAUW01000071.1:0-2210 GCA_002505355.1 Euryarchaeota archaeon UBA229
AGGCGGTCCACCCGGCGGTCCATCTAGAGGCGGTCCACCCGGTGGTCCATCTAGAGGCGGTCCACCCGGCGGTCCATCCAGAGGCGGTCCACCCGGCGGTCCGTCTAGGGGCGGCCCTCCTAAAGGACCGAATAAGGGTCCACCGAAGGGTCCCGGCAGAGCACCACCGAGCGCAAAGCCAAGCGGCCCACCTAAAGGCGGACCTCAAAAAGGTCCCGGGAAGGCACCACCATCCGGAGGCCCAAAAGGAGGGCCACCTAAGGGGCCAAAACGTGGGCCTCCAAAGTAATCCACCAAGTATCTTGGACTGGGAAAATCTCTCGATATTTCATCCACTATGCTCAATTTATCTAAGACCCGCCTGCTGTAGAGAATTTAGTAAGACTTTACCAAGTTCTGAGGGATCTTTTGCGCACGCAATACCAGCGGCTTCAAATGCCGCAAATTTTTCTTCTGCAGTTCCTTTGCCACCAGAAATTATTGCACCAGCGTGACCCATTCTTTTGCCCGGTGGCGCAGTGGCGCCCGCAACAAATCCAACAATTGGCTTACTGACATTTTCTGCTGCCCATGCTGCAGCATCCTCTTCTGCAGTTCCACCAATCTCACCAATCATGACAATTGCTTCGGTCTGAGGGTCAGCTTCAAAGGCGGCAAGGCATTCAATAAATCCAGTGCCATTAACAGGATCTCCGCCAATACCGATACATGTTGATTGTCCTTCTCCAATGCTCATTGTTTGCGCAACAGCTTCGTAAGTCAGAGTACCAGATTTGGAGACAATACCAATCCTACCTTTTGCATGGATGTGCCCCGGCATGATGCCAATTTTCGCCCCGCCACTTGACCCTGGAGTAATGATACCTGGACAGTTTGGCCCGATCAATCTAACACCTGGTCTATTGTATACATACGCTACTGCTTTTACCATGTCGAGAGTCGGTATACCTTCGGTAATACAAACAATTACTCCTTCACCTTTCAGCGTGTCAAAAGCGTCTGCCGCTTCCATTATTGCTTCAGCAGCGAAGGGCGGAGGCACGTAAATTACCGTAGCATCAGCGTCTGTCTGACTTACTGCTTCCGTCATTGAATTCCACACAGGAAAGTTCTTACCTTGTAATTCGACGGTTTGACCACCTTTTCCAGGGGTACATCCACCGACGATGTTAGTTCCGTATTCAACCATTTTATCGGCGTGAAACATACCTTGTTTTCCGGTAATGCCCTGTACCAATACTTTGGCGTTCTCTTCAATCCAAATTGCCATTCTAGGCACCTCCACCAATCAATTCGACAATTTTTTGTGCGCCTTGTGCGAGATCATCAGCTGGATGGATATTCAGTTTAGATTGTGCCAAAATAGCCTTTCCTTCATCGACATTGGTGCCGGCTAATCTTACCACTAAAGGTACTTTCAATGACAAGGCCTCGGTTGCGGCGATAACACCTCTGGCAATAATGTCGCAGCGCATTATGCCACCAAAGATATTGACAAGAATTCCTTTGACGTTTTGGTCTTCTAATATTATTGAAAAAGCCGTTTTGACCTGCTCTTCATCGGCGCCGCCTCCGACATCCAAGAAATTAGCTGGCTCTCCACCGTATAACTTGATGACGTCCATTGTCGCCATAGCAAGTCCGGCGCCATTAACTAAACAGCCAATATTTCCATCGAGTTTGACATATGATAGGCCCGCCTCTTTGGCTCGAATCTCAACGTCCTCTTCCTCGCTTAAATCGCGCATCTTATCCCAATCACGGTGGCGGAATTCAGCATTTTCATCGAAGGAAACTTTTGCATCTAGGGCAACTATTTCATCATCATTAGTGCGCACTAGGGGGTTTATCTCCACCATAGCACAGTCATTAGTTACAAACATCGCATACATCTTAGCGAGCATTTTCATAAACGATTTTAACGCTGCTCCGCTGAGCCCAAGGGCGATACCTAAATCTCTATTTTGAAAACCCATTAGACCTGCATTTGGGTCTATAGAAACTTTATGGATTAACTCTGGAGTATTATGGGCCACTTCTTCTATGTCCATACCACCCTCTGTTGAGGCCATTATCATGACTGCCTTTCTCTCCCGATCAACGAGCAATGCAAGATAGTATTCGTGGGCAATTTGGCAGCCGGATTCAACGTATAAGTTTCTTACCAGTTTTCCAGATTCACCGGTTTGAATTGTCACTAGGATGTTACC
>DAUW01000071.1:2597-6037 GCA_002505355.1 Euryarchaeota archaeon UBA229
ACACCGCCTTCCATGACCAAACTGCCATTATCAGGATGGTAGAGACTACCTTTTCCGCGTCCACCAGCATGGATTTGTGATTTAACTGCAACAACCTGTGAATTTAGACTGTCGTAAGCCGTTAGTGCTTCAGCGACTGTGGTGCAATGGACACCATCCAAAACCGGTACACCATGCGCTCTCAGTAGTTGCTTACCTTGATATTCGTGGATATTCATTGCCTTCTCCAATAGCCACGAATCAAAGGCCGTCCTTGAATACTTTGATTGGTTACTAAAGTTCTAAACACTGGCGGACGTACAACCTACCATGTCCAGTGATATGGTTTGGTTCGGCGTGTTGGGACTTTGGGCTGTACTTGTGGTCTACGGAATCAAGCCGTTTTATGACTACTTGAGAAAGCAAGGTTCCGAACACATGGTTGCAGTTTACTACAATAGAAAAGTTGCGCACATGTTAGCGGGCGGCGTCCCAATAATTGCCGCGCCGTTAGTGTTTGATAGCCCATTTTGGGTTCTGTTGGGTGGTATTCTAGGCAGTATTGCTCTTTCAGCAACTCATCTGATGGATCGAAGACTTTGGTGGATGCAGACCGAACAAAACATGAACGATGCAACTTTTGCGCTGATGCTCGGAATCTCGGTCTATGTCATTTGGGAGTATAGTAACGAACCTTGGTTAGCAGTGTTACCCTCCTTGTTTATGGCGTTTGGGGACGGAGTTACGGGAATAATTCGTAATAAGATGTTCAAGAAGCGCACTAAGAGCGCATGGGGTAACGTCGGTATGGCTGCTCTGTGCCTCCCCCTGGGATACTTTGTCGGAACCATGGCAACGCCACAGATACCACTGTGGGGATTGCTGTCTGGATTAGTTGCCTCAGTTGTGGAGAGATATGAATTCGGGCCAATTGATGATAACGTTCTAATCGTAATTTTCTCTAGTATAGTGTTATTTGCTGGCTTAAATTTAGGACCCATTTAGAATACAACATTCTTTAATGAATTAGTTAGCAATAACCGATATGACACTGAATATCGGAGATGCTGCAATTGATTTCTCGCTGCCAAATGCTAACAAGGGAAAAGGTGGAAATTCCCTAAACCTTGAACAATCGGTAAAAGCTAACGGGTTAGTTATTGTCTTCGAGTGCAACCATTGTCCATATGTTATTGCAAGCATCACACGAATGAACGATTTAGCAGAATTTTGTGCTGCCAATGATATTGGATTTGTCGGTATAAACTCAAATGATGCGTCAGTTTATGCAAACGACTCCTTTGAACACATGATTAAGAGAGCAGAAAAAGGGATGCCATATCCTTATCTATACGATGAATCGCAGGACATAGCCCATGCCTACGGTGCTAAGCGAACTCCAGAATTTTACTTGTTCGACCGCACTAGTTCGCTGGTGTATCGAGGCAGGATGGATGATTCACCTAGAGATCCTACTGAGGTTTCAAGCACGGAACTAAAGAACGCAGTAGACGCAATGCTCGCCGGAGCTGCTATTGATATTCAGGAAACTGAATCAATTGGGTGCTCAGTAAAGTGGAAGGTCTGAGTCATGGGCTGCAAGAGACAATGTGACTGGGACGAAAATCAAGTCTGTCGCAGTTGCGGTATCGACTATTCAGTGCCGGAAAGCAGTACCAGTAATGAATCCAAAGATGGAAAATCAACGGATTGATTCAAAGACCCTGTCGTTGACCGAAGGTCAATGCAAGTAGTGGTATTAGCTGGTGGTATTGGTTCAAGGCTTAAGCCGTGGACCAATTCAATGCCCAAACCACTATTGCCAATGTTAGATCGAACCCTTTTAGAGCAAGTGATTTACTCAATGCCGTCAAACCTAGTTGACGAAGTCATTGTTGCTGGTGGCTACAAAGTCGATATGATAAAATCACACTTTGACTCGTTACATTGCGATTTTGATATTACAATAGTCAATGAAACTGAACCATTGGGAACTGGTGGAGCATTGGGTAACTGCCGGGATTATGTAACTGGGACTTTTGCTTGCTTTAATGGTGACATAATTTCATCCCTTGATATCAGTGAATTGCTGAATTTGCACAAAGCCAATGGTGGAATCGGCAGTTTAGGGCTATGGGAAGTTGCTGATCCGACACGTTTTGGCATCGTTGGTATAGATGAAAATAACAAGGTGACCCAGTTTAAGGAAAAACCCAAATCCAAAGAAGTGTTTTCAAAATTAATTAATGCTGGTTCTTATATTTTTGAGCAAGAAATATTCGACCACATGCCACAGGGTAAACACTCGCTTGAGCGCGCAGTGTTCCCTGTGCTGGCTGAAAAAAAGTTGCTTAATGGCATGCAGTTTCATGGATACTTTATTGACGCTGGGACGAGAGATTCCTGGAATCAAGCGGTCAGTAGATGTATTTCGGAATCTAGATTTGTCAAAGGAAGTCGTTATCAAAACTCTTGGTTTGGTAATACCGACGAGATAACTGATATGGCAAATATTACCCAATCAATGATTGATAGTGGGTCAACTATTGAAGCCTCGACTGTTACTAAATCAACAATTTTAGGGAATTCGATAATTGGTCGCAATTGCACAATCACTAATTCCTTAATCGGTCGAAACTGTCGTATAGGCGATAATTGTGTGATTGAAAATGCAATTCTTGACCATCAATCAGAGGTCCCAAGTGGGACTACAATAATCGATAATACTTGGCCAATTGGAAATAAATAAACCATAATCGTGGAAGATATCAAAAACCAAATTGCCTTGCCAAATCCATGGACAAACCACTGATTGTAGTCAATTTCAAGACCTATGAAACTGCCATGGGCGATTCAGCACTGGCTCTGACAAAAGCGATGGATGACTTCACTGGCAGGGATTTCCGCATGATTGCGGTAGTGTCGGCCTTTGATTTATCCACCATTAGTAATTCAGTTGATAGTGTTGAGGTATGGTCTCAGCACCTTGACCCCGTCGGAAAAGGTAGTCACACAGGATGGTTAGAACCAGATTTAGCTCTTCATCACGGAGCAGTTGGCACCATAATTAACCATGCTGAACACAAGGTGAATATGGAACACGTTGAGAAATTAATGGCAATGTTGCCCAGTGATTTCCCAGTTTGTGCTTGCGCGGCAGACGTTGATGAAGCGATAGCTCTGGCAAAGTTGGGTCCAACCTTCATTGCTGTTGAGCCGCCAGAACTTATCGGTGGTGATATCTCAGTCACTACTGCTGACCCAGCAATTGTCTCTGATACCGTGGCAGCAGTCAAGTCGACTAATCCAAACGTACGCGTGCTGTGTGGTGCAGGTGTGAAAAATGGTGCCGATGTAAAAATGGCCATTAAACTGGGTGCCGAAGGAGTGTTACTTGCTAGTGGCGTAACCAAAGCTGCAGATGTTAACGCAGTACTAGACGATCTCACATCATAACCAAT
>DAUW01000113.1:0-154 GCA_002505355.1 Euryarchaeota archaeon UBA229
TTTTGTGGGCAGTTGTCTTGTTGGTCTGAAACTCCGTCCATATCCTGATCGTCATAGACACACTGGCCGTTGTAACAATATCCACCGGCCATACACTCGCTGCTAGCTGTGCAAGCGCCAGAGTCACCGCCTGTTGAATCATCACCTGTTGAAT
>DAUW01000113.1:484-4598 GCA_002505355.1 Euryarchaeota archaeon UBA229
TGAATCATCACCTGTTGAATCATCGCCTGTTGAATCATCTCCCTCGACTGGTTCTTGCGGTTCCTGAGCGGTATCATCTACAGGGTCAGTTGGGGTTATTTCAGCGTTGTCAGAAACCGGGTTGTTGCCTACGCCAGTGGTAGTCTTGGCTAATGACTGGCCGGTTCTCAGATTGGTGATAGCAAAACTCATTTCGCAATTCGCATCGCTGCACATATCAACGCCGTTTTCTATCACTGTAACATCTTCTCCGACTGACCAAATATTGGCCTCGTTTGAAGAGTCAACAACAACGCAACTGCCACCTGTTTGTCCCGGAACGGCACATGTAGTGGAGGCTGCACCGTTGATTGACAGTTTGACTGACAGGACTGCCCAGGTGGTGTCTTGGCCTTGGCTCATGGTTAATATTGCGAGATTATCATCGGTTGCTTCAGTCGGCGTGCCAGGTGCTTCCTTGGCTTCAAAGGAATACAAACTGAGCGTTCCGTCAGTGTTTGATTCCGCTAACCCTGCAGCCCAAACGTATAATGTTCCGGCTAGTACTACGGTGATTGCAACCATCAAAATTGTGGCAATTACTGGGCTAACGGCATCCTCTCTATCATCGAATCTATCTAGTTTAGACATAGGCCGCTGGCAAGGTTTTCTAGTTATCAAGATTTGTTTTACAAAATGGTTAAGATACCTTCACAACTTTAAGAAATGCTGCTGTGCTTGTTTGGTTTTAGCATCTGGTTCATCTTTGGTGAGTTCAAGTTCTTGTTGTTTTGCCTTATCGTGGTTTTGTAGCAGTAATGACAGCACAACAATCGGTAGCATCAAAATGAACGTCTTAATTTCAACTGGCTCAAAAGTACTGACTGAATTACCAGTAATCAGTAGGCCACCCAACAATAACCCATAGGCGGCAAATACTGCTGAAAATATTGAGGGTAGCATCTTGTTGATACCCATCGTGAAAAAAAGCGCCAGCAGTGCGGCTACACCGCTCCACAACTCACTACGTTCGATGTCAAATCCATAGTTGTTCAAAGTTTCAAGCCCGGTCGTGAAACTGATGAAGATGAAGGCCGATGTTAACAACCGTGCCGAGGCTAAAACTGATGCTGAAAGTATCAGTCCACAACCTAGACAGATTGCTGCAGTCATTTGCAGGGGTTCTAGGGCTAGGCCAAATTCATTCAACAGCGGAATTATATCAGGAGATAAAACAAAACCAATGCCTCCCCCAACAATTAGAGTAACTATTTGCAAGCGCCGATAACCTTGCACCAATAACAACAACGACAGTAGCATAATAGGTATCCCAATACCGAAACCAAATTCGTCTAGACGCACAGCTAGTTTAGTAGAAAGTTGGTTCAAGTCCATGGTTGGCAAGATTTTGGAGTCGTGGAAATATAATGATATTTACTAACAAAACTGGGGTTTTTTTAGCAAGACTCGACAGTAATGATTGAAAGCCGAATTTCTATGGCTAGAAATGCCGAGGGTTACTTATGAGTGAGGAAATTGATTGGGATAGTTTGACCTTTTCACTAACGCCAACCGATACAATGTACATCACCAATGCAGAAATGGGCGAACCTTGGATGCCGGGCGAACTGATTCCATATGGTGATATGAAAATATCACCCGCAGCTGGAGTGCTGAATTACGGACAAGGCTTATTCGAGGGCATGAAGGCTTATCGGACGTCTAAAAATCGTGTAGTGTTCTTTAGACCGGAGGAAAATGCGAGAAGAATGCAGCGTGGTGCTGACCGTTTGAAAATGCCCCCTGTACCCGAGTCAATATTTGTTGATGCAGTCGAACAGTGTGTCAAAGCCAATTTGAGATGGCTACCACCAATGGGCAAGGGAGCGATGTATGTCAGACCCTTGCTAATGGGTTCTGGACCTATCTTGGGCGTCGCTCCTGCCCCAACCTACCGTTTCCTTGTTTACGTGACCCCTGTCGGTCCGTACTTCAAGGGTGGCGTCAAAACCATTGATTTGCTAATTTCTGATAACTACCACCGCGCCGCCCCCGGTGGCTCCGGTGGCGTCAAAGCCATTGGTAACTATGCGCCAGGTATGATGCCTAGCAGAGATGCAAAGGCCAAAGGCTTCGCCGAAATAATCTATCTTGATGCGCAAACACACACCTGCATTGAAGAGGTTGGAGCAGCTAATTTCTTTTGTGTTAAGGATGGAGTGCTTTACACTCCAGAATTAACCGGAACGATCCTTCCGGGAATTACTCGGGCTAGTATTATTGAACTCGCTAGAAATGCTGGCATTACAGTTCATGAAACCAAAGTAACAGCCGAATTCGCCATGAGTGCTGATGAGGCTTTTTGTTGCGGAACTGCGGCGGTAATCTCACCAATTGGTTCAATAACTCATGGAGAGGTAAAGGCCTCATACGGTGACGGCAAGCCTGGGCCAATGACTGAGAAACTATACAATCACTTGGTCGGTATACAAAACGAAACCGAAGAGGATATTTTTGGATGGCTACACGAAGTGCCGTTGTAATCATCGCTTCTTGAATCCAGACCGTTTCTTGAACCCAGTACGTTGTTTCTGCTGACCGCTTGATTGACTGCGACCTTTACGTTGCGATCTGCCTCTGCGGTCTCCGGCTTTTGGACCTTCAGCAACGCGCTGTGCTTCATTTTGTTTAGCATCTTTTTGCATTTGACGCCACTGTCCGCCAATCATCTGCAGTAATTCTTCCTTGTTGCTTGCACCAATGGAGTTTTTGGCACCCGAACGTGAGACCCATAATCTACCCTCCTTACCATATGGACGGTTGGGGTGTGAAACGTTCTCTTCGCGTTTAATTTTCTTCAAACCAACTTTTCGAGCGGCGTAGAATAGACCTTCTAAATCTGGTTTTAGGACTGATGAGTCGCGTGGCACTCTGCGACCGCTGCGACGTGCAGTCTTGGCGTCAAAGTAACCCGGCCAGACGCATATTCGGTCAGGATTGTGGTCCATTGTCTCACCTTGGCGCAAAGAACGCAACTTGCGCTCACTCGATTAGCACGCCGTTGATGACACCGTCCTTACCGGGACGAGAAGTGACTCGAACTCGACCTTGGTCGGTTTCGATTATTGCTCCCTTAACCAGCACGTTTCGACGAACATAGTTGGGGTCTGATTCATTTTCAACAACATTCTCTATGGTGCCCATTGTGGTTTTACCGGTCTTAGGGTTGTTGATGGAAACTTTGTTTTCAGCGAGTACGCGAACTAGTGTATTGCCACCGGTTCTGCGGTATACCTTGCGTTTTGATTCGCCGATTTGCGCAATCTGCTTCTCAGTTGAGATTTCAGTTGAGCGCTTACCGCGAGCCTGTACTTTTCGTCCACCGCTGGGTTTTCTACGAGATATTCCATGCCATTGAGCCATTGTGTTGCCTCCTTGCAGGTCACACCGACTGGCGAGCCATATATGAAAGCAACCCTCATTCACACACGGTATCAATCTCTGATATTATGACTCCATCACTCGTTTCCAAGGTCGCACAGACTCGATCTCCGGGAAATAGTTCAGCTACTCCTTCAGGAGTTCCCGTAAAGAGATAATCACCCGGCATAACCGGCGCCCAGCTAGTAAGGCTGGTTATCTGTTGCTTGGGAGTAATCGATATTGCTGACAAATTTGTAAACTGCCTAATTTCGTTGTTAACTGCCAACTTCAACAAAAAATTACCGTTGCATAACTCATCAAAGTCGCCATTGTATAGGTGAAAACCTCCAACAACTCCACTACCGGCAAAGCACTTCCCTTTCGACCAAGGCAGTTGAGCCGCCCGCAATTGAGATTGTACCGCTCGATCAGTCAAGTCTAAACCAACGGCAATTGCTTCAGGGGTAAGATCGTTACCCAGTCTAATTACACACTCTACTTCATGGTGAACACTTCCAGGATGAGTTGACACCTTGATTGGTCCACTGCGTTGAAGACAATTGTTTGGTTTAACAAAAAAAACTGGTTCAGCAGGTTGTTCATTGCCTAACTCTTGAGCATGTTTCGCAAACGTGCGGATTGAACACCACAGGGCCATAGGTAATCCAGTGAGAAGCGGCTCATCAAACACTCGCTAGCGATAACTGTCAAA
>DAUW01000073.1:0-147 GCA_002505355.1 Euryarchaeota archaeon UBA229
GAAAATCGAGGACCCTAAACCTCTAGCCAGCATAAATCCGGCCCAAACCGCCTGTTCTGCTTCGCTAACAATATGCATGCCGCGAAAACCACTGGTACCAGAGGAAAAGCCGATACTGTATGAGCCTATTTTAGGGGAGAAATCGCG
>DAUW01000073.1:479-776 GCA_002505355.1 Euryarchaeota archaeon UBA229
CTTGCCTCGGCTCGCAGAGCGAGCTGTTTAGCTTCCTCAACGTCTAAATCTACGGTCAACAAATCTTGAAGATTCTCCATCATAAGTGATTTGTCAATAATCGGAAACTCACGCCATTGACTATCATCATAACCCTCCCATAACTTCCGATAAAAAGCTGAATTCTGTCGGACGAATTTTACGTGATTTTTTACTGCTCTATTCTGTAATTTTGTTATTGAGCGCCGAGATTTGAACCGTTTTGGGGTGCGGAAGTAACGGATTAACGTGGTTAATTTACTCAATCCAACTCCTCCA
>DAUW01000073.1:1079-2150 GCA_002505355.1 Euryarchaeota archaeon UBA229
AATTTACTCAATCCAACTCCTCCATTCCTTCAACAAAGGTTAGCCTAGGGCTCCAGCCGAGGTAGCGCTTGGCCCCGCTAATATCGAGTCTTAGGGTCTGAGTTACTTGTCTTAGGCCATAGCTGGTTATCGCCGGCTCCCAGGTTTTTCCCGGAATTAAACTGGCGAATGATTCAATCAATTTGGCGTATAACAAAACCGGTAAATATGGTACGCTGACGTGTTTTAATTCCCGACCACCACGATTAGAATATGTCGCAACAATCGTCTTAAACGATTGTGCATCACCATTGGAAATATTGTAGAATCTGTATAATGCCTCGCTATCTGCCTCGATGGCACATGAGACTGCATCGAGAAAGTTTCCGAGGCAGGTTACATCAATTAGCGCATCCCCCTTACCAATGGTTAAGTATCGTTTTGCAGAGATTAATCGCTCCAGACGTGGAATAAGCGTTTCGTCTCCCTTACCAAATACCGCCCGTGGTCGCAAACCGATCCATTCGATATCTTTCTGCGATTGACAGAATAATTCTGCATCGTACTTACTCGCACCATAGTGATGTTTGGGTCGCATTGAGCGGTGAGGTAAATCATCAGGATGTTTGATATCAGGCCTACCGCCGTCAAAAATAGACGCAGAGGATATGACAATAACTCGTTTCACTGAACGATATTTTGCCGCAATGAAAATATTCTTGGTACCCTGCAGATTAGTTTCAAAATACTTCCTTTTACTACCAAACGGACTAGCATAGGCAGCACAATGGACCAATAAATCAGTGCCAATGATTGAGTTTTCAATTGCATTGACATCTAGAATGTCACATTTCTGCATGACAAAACCTTCGGTTTCCATAGCTTTTATTTTCGCTTCATTACGCCCCAGGCCAAGGAGCTCGTGGCCTTGTTCAGTTAGATGTTGCATGACTGCTTTACCCAGTGAACCTGTTGCTCCTGAAACAACTATTTTCATTA
Source organism: Euryarchaeota archaeon UBA229 (assembly GCA_002505355.1). GTDB lineage: Archaea > Thermoplasmatota > Poseidoniia > Poseidoniales > Poseidoniaceae > MGIIa-L1. The sequence goes on from DAUW01000073.1 coordinate 2,058, forward strand.
TATCACCTAATCAATTCGTAATGATACACGCCACCAATATACAATCATTAGCGTAGGCCACAATAATCCGACGAACCATGCTAGCCAGACCGG
>DAUW01000073.1:2479-22937 GCA_002505355.1 Euryarchaeota archaeon UBA229
AACAATGTCGGACTATCAACTATTATTGGAATCTCAGTATAGGACTCGGAGTTATTCACCTCGGTCCATATCTGCAATGTTTGATTGCCCGAAAATGGAAACAATACTCCACCTTGCCATAGTTGAAAACCACCAGGATTAGTTAACTCACTCACCATGGTAATATTTCCTTTGTCAGTGGGATAAATTAACTCTGTCCATACTTCAGTTATTAGCTCTGTTTCATTCTCGTGAGCATAGATTACAACCTCGGTCTCTGATGAGGCTTTAGGGGGCCAGATCATAAATTCAACCCACAAATAATTATCCTCTACATCGATAAGAAAACGCTTCGGTGCATCAAACCCTTCTCCTTCTTCGGTTAAGTGAATCGCGTGTCCACTCACAGTGGGAATCAGTAATACAAACATTAGCGTGGCGGCGACAGTTTTGCTGCTAGTCGGAAGTTTAGCTCTTGATCCAGTATAGTTCTTTGAGAGGTTATCGACAGCTGTTATGATATGAGGATTGAGTCGCCACACAAAATACAAAATTATCACTGTCAACAATACCGAAACTAAGGTGCTCGTGATGCCGGCTTCAACTGGAATGTGCAAGATGAGATTAGGTAGCCAAGCAGCATCAACAATAATCACCAAAGCGATCATTGACCACGGGTTGTCAAAGGACGAAAAACGGTTGACAATTAATACTCCAACAAACAGCAACCACGGTAGACAATGAGCAGCCCAAACTGTGTTGGGTGAACCGGGTCGGTATACATGCTCAGGACCCATCATCATTGAAACCAGTTGTGGAACCGAAACCAGCAGAAGTAATTGGGATGCAAGCATCATTGCGGCTAGAGCGATTACTCCGCGCTCGCCAACGATTGATTTAGTCAATGGCATCATTATCAATAAAGTACCACCAGCAAAAACAAAATGCGGAATTAACTCAAGTCCAAACGCTTCGACCATCCAAACGCGAGGATCAAGAAAGTTAGCAAAAGCGATGTGTAAATGATACACTAGTGCCCACATCGAGAACAGTATCGAGCCTTTCAAGAGAGTATGGTTACTGTTCTGCTGCCTCAGCAAGTGAACAGCTAGGATGATTGTTGCCAGTTCAACTATCATACCGCCGGAAAAGGTCCACAAGTGTGGTGGAGTGATGATAGTGGTGTCAACCCCATAATTTGAATGCCAAAGGTCGTCGTATAAACCGCCTAATAGTAAGGTAACCATGCCGGCAAATATAATCCAAATTGGTATTGGCGCTGACAGAATTGAAAAATGGTAACCGCCAACTGTGTTTGGGCGCAAAAAACTAAACCAAAAAATATACCCAGCAAGGAAAATTAGCGTCGGTATAATACCCGAGAAGATCATCATATGAGGCGGCGTTAGTAGTTTATCGCGTCCAATATCAGTGTGCCATTGTATATCGATAGCTAGACCGACTCTAGCTACAACGTGGTATATCGAGAGGAAGACGACGAACAATGTCAGCAGATTCAATTCTCTGCGCTGCATTTTGTCGACCCTCAATTCCATGTGGCTGTCACGGTTTTGCCGGATTGGTCTACTACTCGATGGAGATTAGTTGTTCCGGAAGAATATTGCGACAAAAACTCATGCATGTGTCTGCCTGAGAGCCAATTTATCTTGCCAACAAACTGTGAGTCTGTGGTGTTTGCGGGCTGTTTGACCGCGTTATTACTCCCAATTACATTTCTTGACTTCCGCTCATCAAAGGTCATATTAACGCAGGTCGATTCATCAAATTCGGATAAATCATAACTGGTGCTTACTAAACGCGGACCCTCCCCCTCCAATGAGGCAATCATTACGCAAGATATTGGTTGATAGGGCCACTTTGATTGGGGATTTGGTCGCTCGTCACCTAGGGTGATTAAGCAATATCCGCCAGGTTTGATTCGCAGCATGTTTCTTGCGGCATCAAGAACAACATATGGACTACATGACCCGTCGCTTACGTCAAACGAAAAACAGTGGCTTGAGTCTTGGGTCATCAACGTACACTTTAGGCCGAGGGCATCTTGAACGTGAGTAGCAAACGCCGGTTCAACTCTGAAGTTGCGTCGATATACTCCACCATGGATAATGATGTTAATATCGTCTAGCTTAATCGACGTCTCAGCAATTAATTTCTTGCTCAAATTGGTTATTGATTTCAATAACCCACTTCTTCCTAAAGGTGCTGACTTCCAACCGTGAATCACGACCATTCTTCAATCCCCTCCGGCATTGTGATGTGCATGGCCAACATGGCCAAACCGGAACCAAAAGAAATCAGGAGCGTCGTTTCCCCAGATTTCAAATCTCCGGACTGGATAGATTTCTCCATCAGCATACAGTGACTTGTTGAGCCGGTATTACCAATATCATGGCTTTCATTGTGGAAATTTTTCATTTGACCTAACGCCGCTTCGGCAACTCTTCCGCCTTTCCGCATGGACTTCGGCGAGGTTGGGTGTGAGTAGGTATGCTCTATTTTCTCCCAATCTAGACCCATATGCTTCATTGAACGGCCGAGAAACACGCCCAAGTTATCTAGCACCCCTTGTTGTAGTTGTGACGCTTTAGTACGCATCGACGGCCCTGCGCGCTTCTTAGCCGCCTCCCCGATACATAAATTGGTATATTGAGCGAGGGTAAATGGCTCACTGAACGCTATTTGATTCGGTTTATCAGACCTACCAATCAGATAAGCAGCAGACCCATCGCCTACGGTGAGGGAAGCAATTGCTTGGCTTCTCAGCCACAAATTGTTTGATTTAGCTTCGTCGATAAGAGATGTAACGTTTTCTCCCGAAACAATAAGCGCATATTCTATCTCCCCTGATTTTATCATCGTATCTGCTAACATGATCGATGTCAACATACCAGAACACGCATTAGACATGTCGAAACAGGTAGCATTCTCAATGCCCAGCCTGCGAGCAACAAGAGTCGCTAAGCTTGGGGATAGATGCATCTCTAGATTGCCAGCAATTTTACCCATAGCACAATTTACGACAAGATCTATTTGTTGCGCGTTGATGTTTGCGCGTTCAAGGCATTTTTCAGCCGCCTTGACGGCTAACTCCAAACTCCCTTCCTCGGGTTTACTTTTTCGATGACCGTCTAGACCTGTCAGCCGGTGCAGATCGAGCTTTCCCGGCAAATCACCAATTCCAGCATAATCACCGAGCGGCACGAATTGCTCTGGGATATAGCTGGCAAATGACACAACTCTGCTATGATATGTCTCAGCACTCATTAATACACCTCAAGAAACAGCAGTTTGGTTACTAGAATTGGTTGCTTTAATCGGAATCTTATTGTGTAATCTGCAGATATAACTCTTGAACACTAAGCCAATTACCAAGACAGCCCCCAACTATGTCATTTCCATTGGTCTACTACTCTTAGGGTTTTGCCCGACAAATTCACCCTAAGTAACGATATTTTCTATATAGACTGGTACTTATGCTCTCTCAGCCTGGAGTTGTTGTGGAGATTCACTTTCTGTTGCTAAGTATGGCAATTACCTTGATTGCTGCGGCTCTCACCGTTCCTGCTGGCTTTGGCCTAGCAACTATGCTCACACCGGTGGTACTTTTTTGGCTACCTCCTCACGAAGCAATAGCCGTAGTTGCCATTATTCACGGCGCCCATAATGCTTGGAAACTCAAGGTATTGAGACTTAATGTCGATTATGCCGCTGTCAAACGTTATGGTTGGGCATTGGTTGTTGGTGCCATAATCGGCGCAATGTTGCATTCATATATACCGTCGGATCCTCTTCTGTTGGTTGTTGGCCTTGCATTAATCATCCTGCCATTATTATCGATAACCGAGAGATGGACAAATTTCAGACTTCCAGAATCTGAGGATCGCATTGGTGGATTTGGCTCAGGGTTTTTCGGTGGCTTGACCGGCCACCAAGGTGCATTGCGAGCGATGTTTCTGCAAAAACGGCTGCCGGACAAAGTGGCATATGCAGCCACCGCAAGCGTCTTAGCACTCGCTGTTGACTTAACGAGGATTCCAATTTATCTTATCTTTGAGGGAGCGACAATCCTCGACGAATACATGCTAATTTCGGCACTAGTACTCTCGGCAATAATTGGTGTCAAGTTAGGGAAAGTTTGGTTAGTAAATTGGCAGCAGGAAAAAATCCGTGTTAGCATACTTATTGCCATAGTTGCAAGTGGTGTACTGTACATCGCCGAAGCGACACGGGGTCTTGGATTTTGGTGATTAGCTCAGAACGTTGATTGCCATTCTTCGACATCTTGCGAGGCTGCCCAATCTTCATCGGTAGTTTCGCCTCGTGCTTTGAGCACTTCTCTAGCCAATAACCAGTATATCAGCGCTAGTGATCTGCGACCCTTGTTGTTTGCTGGCACTGCGACATCAACATTCCTTAGGTTGTTGTTAGCATCGACTATTCCAACTACTGGCAGGCCAGAGTTTACCGCCTCTTTGAGCGCTTGTTGATCAGCGGCTGGGTCTGTAACGAAGAGTACGTCAGGCTCGACATATGATCGAAGAGCGGGGTTGGTAAGCGAACCAGGAATAAATCGGCCAACACGAGCGGTTGCACCGATAGCCTCGGCGAACAATCTTGCAGGTCGTTGTCCGTATTGTCTCGCGGAGACTACCATTATTCGAGGCGCATCGTACTTATTTAGCAAGGTTGCAGTAGTTCTAATCCTCGAATCAGTCATGTTAACATCAAGTAGATACAGACCGTCATCGCGAACGGTGTCAATAAACCTGGCCATGTCTGCACTCTTTTGCTGAGTACCAATGTTCACAGCATTTTCTTCATAGGTTTCAAACGGCAATAGTAGGCTTGCTTCTTCAGACATGGAATGACCTCAGCAATCGCCCCACTTGACCCCCATATTAAACCGCTTCGCAACCTAACAAGATATACCAAGTGGGAAAATATCCGGAATTTTGACTCAAATTGGCGAAGAATAGAAGTTTCATAACATCAAACCTGTGGTGTGGGGGGCAAGTCATGAACCAAGTTTCTGCAGATTTTGACCTGTCTACTGTAAAAAAAAGTTCTGATGGATTCTGGCGCGATGAAAATAATATTGCCGTCAGAGTGAGCGCCAGCGATATTGAACGACATTCATACTGCCCGTTGTCGTGGGAATTAGCTAAAAGCGGCAACAGTGGCCGCGGCGAAGCTGTCGAAACCGGTAAGGTAAAACACGCAAAAATCCACCAACGGGTTTCCGAGTTTAAGTCAAAGCAGACTCAGTTTAAACGGCAAATGGTAATTTGGACATGGTGGTTTACCGTCATAATTGCGATCATAATCGATTCAGTGGCATTCATGATGATTGATGATGTTGTGCTGTATCCAAAGGACGTGTCGAAGTATTTGGCGATGTGGAGCCTAACTGTTCTAATGGCCGGTATCACGGCTATTTATGTTCCATGGCGGAGGTGGTTTAGCGTCGCTGAGAACCTCAAGCAAAAAAAAGCCAAATTCATTCAGGAAACTAAGCTCATGGAACCAGAATGGGAGCCAGAAGGCTTCGAAGGAGGTTGGTTTGAAGCCGGAAAATTGGAAATTAGTTTACTCTTCGGTGCCATTCTTTTGGGCATTCACTCAATCGCGCTTAATGGCGCTGAAAACCGTCAGCAAGCTGGATTTATCATGGTTATTCTTGCAATGTGCTGGACTCTTGCAGCATCATGGCAACTGCAGAGGGCATTGATTTCTGAAAATGAATCAGAACTAGCGCGTAAAGACATCGGACTAGAGGAAGGGACTGAAGTAGCTTATTCCGACGATGAAGATTCCGCCGGATTACTAATCGATAAGTCAACCGGTATTCGTGGCAGACCTGACCAAATTGTGGTAATTGACGGGGAGTTTATCCCAATCGAGCAAAAGACTGGTAGAATTCCCAAGCGACCTCATGATTCACATCGTCACCAGTTGTTAGCCTACATACATCTAGTCGAGATAAGCACAAAGCGTGAGACTCCATACGGAATATTACGCTATGGCAATGACAATATCCATCAGATAATGTGGGATGATACAACTAAGGCTGAACTGTTTGATGAAGTTCAAGAAATCCAACGACTAATGGTATTTGGCGGTGCGAAGCGTAATCATGATCGCATAGGTAAATGCCAGAACTGCTCGAGAAAGTATGCTTGTTCAGAATCCCTTGTCTAATTATCCATCACAAGGTGCCTCATTTGGATACTGTTGACAAATTCGATGAACCGTAATCACGATGATGAAATTGTCTTGAAAAGCCCCAAGAGTGTTCTCGCCCCAACCCCTCGCTTCAACATCTAACATCCAGTCACCGGTTTCAAATTCAGGATTGGGTTCAAAGGTTTCGACTGTAGGAGTTACGTCTTCGCAAACATCTTGCAGCCAGAACGATATCCCTGAGGGAGTAGTTACCTCCGCTCGAACGTATCTCAACTCACTGGTTAAGACCTCATCAATGCATGAGATTTGATCAGAACCGCTCATTGCCACCTTGAAATATATCTCAATCCTTTCAACTGTTTCATCAACGGGAAATGAGGTTTGATTTGAGTAGGGTTGGACTGTGATAGTAGTGAAGGTATGAGCCATGTCTACCTTATCAGGGTAGGAAACTTGGTAGACATCTGCACGTAGCCCTTCGATGGTTTCCCTAGCCTGTAGCAGTCCTAGACAGCCTGACAGGCTGGACAACATCAGCGTCATCAAAAGAAACACGACTAGGTTGTTTCTCCTCATAGTAGGGCGATAATCAACTTGGTTATCAAATAAGTGATTATTAGGGCGTGTATTTGAAGAGGAGAAATTTATGCGGTAATGTCCGGATGACGCACATGGTGGCCGAGCAATTGCGATGACGAACCCTATGAAAGCCGACGGACATCACTCAAATTCTGCCCCACAGACTGAGCATTGCTTTGCCATAACTGGGATTTCGGCGCCGCAGGCGCCACACTCTGCTGTTTTCTTGGATGCTTGCCGTCGCTTTGGTTTTTGTCTAGCAGGTTGGAGTTCATCCTCCTCCTGTATCTTGGCAACTGGCATCTCATCATCTTCAACTGTAAAGTCTGAACTAACCTCTTCAATTTCATTACCGGCTATCGAAGAATCTGCAAGACCCATTCCGACATGAACCTCGTCACCTGGCATAACCCCTTCCTCTCCCGTAATTTCATACAATCGCCCTCTAATTTCTGCATCACTAGCAGATAGTTCTGAGTCATCATCTTGATGAGCAATTAGGTCGCCCTTTGCGGCTAACATTTCATCGAGACCTACTGTATCATCAGACAATTGTTTCAGGGTCTTAAGCCGGGTAGTTACCTGACTCTCTAGCTCTTCAATCTCCTCTGGCGTCAATCCCTCGGTATCAAGTTCCTCATCATACATTTGCTCAATCTCAGCGATTTGGGCTTCTGCAGTAGCGATATTTTCATCCCAGTCATCCTCAAGCTGTTCCTCATCATAACCAAATTCCTTCACCGTCTCGGCAAAATTTTCGCTTCCCGAGACTATCATGTCATCATCTTCTTCAGGGAGCGCAATCTCTTGCGGGGTTATGACTTTCTTCTGACGCCTCTCACGCTGTTCAAAGAACGACGCAACATCTTGCTCTGCACCACAATATGGACAATTGTCCATTAGGTCTGGTACTGATTCACCACACTCGTGACACTCGTGGAATTGTTTTCTTGCCTTGGCTAAGTTGAACCCACAATGTGGACAGCGATTTTCATCGCCCTCAAGTTCACCATCACAGGCTGGGCAATAGTCAAAGATGTCTCGTTCAACTTCTTCTTCCCTTTGTCTTGTCAACCAAACTGCGGCGACAAAGATTGCAATTAATACTGCGATTGCGATGCCGATTAATGCAGCCGTGCCAATACCAGATTGTTCGCCCTCAGCATCGTTTGTTGTGGTTGAAACTGTAGATAGTTTGCGTGTATATGTGTTGGTAACAGCTGGGTCTGATGGCACCATTTGTATGGTTGTTGATGGAGCAGATGCAACAAAATTACACTCTAAGGAGACTTTTTGACCAATCGACGAAACGTTGACTGCAATGGTTTCAAGATTTGAATTTAAAGTTGCATCATTGCAAAAAATATCTAATTCACCAAGCTCTTGACTGGTAAGGTTGATGGCGAATGTGTACTCTTGACCTTCATTGAGTGGTAGAGAAACCGAATTTCGTTCAGCATCCAGTATTCGCAGACTTGAACCTGCCCAATTAAGCACTAAACCTGACTCTACCGTGATAGAGTTGGATGCAACATTATTCGTTAAGTCGCGATCAGTGCTGCCGACAGAAGGCACCCATTCTGCAATAAATTCTGCCGTGTGTGATCCTGCTGCAGTGTTGAGTTCGGCCGTCCAATAAAATGACTCACCAGCATCGAGTGAAATTATTGATGATGTCGCAGTAACTCCTTCAAAAGTATACTCCAAGTTACCAGCAACGTTCTCACCACCCAGATTTGTGATTGAAACCCCCCAGGTTACTTTTTCGCCGGCCTGAACGACGGATGAGGATGGGAGCGCAATTGAATCGACCAGCACATCTGGCGCCTGTAAAATTATGAACGCACTGCTGAGGCGATCGTTGTTGGTATTTTCTTGAACAAAAGCACCGTCGGTAAATGGATCTATGACAGCGGTTAGCTGGTAACTACCAGGATCAAGTGTGCCAACTAAGTCATCATCAAACGATGCACTCCATGCTTGCTGTGATGTTGATTCACCTAGGATTGTCACGGTAAATGGCTGGGTAACTAGTAAACCTGAATCGTGATTTATCTCCAGCCACATTGTGACATCAGTAGTGCCGGGTTCACCACTTCGCCCAATCACTCCAATAACGGTCCAAGGTCCCTCTGATGATCCTGTATCTGGGGTTACCGTGAGGTCTCCAATGTGATACAAATCCATTCTCGGGTCAACCTGCAGACTTACTTCCACCGATTTACCTTGTTCGGACGCTTCGAGTACGTCGTCGTTGAAATCAGGCGTAACATAAATTGTGTACGCACCAGTTTGTGGTGCGGTAAAACTGGTATTGACCCAGGTTTCTTCGCTAGCGTTCAGAGACTTGGTTTCTAGGTATATGTTAGCGGCATTACCGGGTAGGTTTATTTCGAGTTGGGAGCTACCAGCTGGCTGCGAACCAGTGTTTTTCACAAGGCTAGCAAGCTGAATTGTATCTCCAGCATGAATCGGTGATGAGGGAGTCAATTGTGTTTGAATAACACGAATATTGGGTAATCCAGTAACCTCAAACTCAAGATAAAATGACACCTCATTGCCACTGTTGCGCGGGTATTCAAAGGTTATCCAAACCTTATCATCGGTTTCCAATAAGCCGTGCCATGAGGCATCGACAGTAACTGATGAGTCTCCTTGAATATCAATGACGTTTTCAACAAATTTATTTTCTGAGCTATATTGATTCTTATAAAATGCATAACCAACATTCAGAGCCTCTGTTTGCTGAGTATTAGTGAGAGTAAGGCGAAAAGTCACGGAATCACCGACATTTAATCCGGTTGAAGGAATCATCGCAACTTGACCCTCCGAGGCCTCGATGCCGCCGCTATCATAAGCAGCTACGCCCATAGGTGCTGCAAGCATACTTGCCATGACCGCAGCCAGTAACAGTGCTCGATAACCTGCCATCATTACTATGGACTATTGATGAAGCACTTGAACCCATCTCTAAAGTTAATCTAATACAATCGTATTGTGAGTTGACACTTCGCCACGGTAACAATTCGCAAATTAATCAATCTAATGGCTACTTAACAGGGGTAGCATTCAAGGCTTACGGCTATTGTGAACAATACATGCGAGCAGTTCACACCGCAGCCTTGATGTGTCTGCTGATGATAATTGCCAGCATTCCTTATGAGCACCAAAACAACGAGCAATTATCGGTTATCGGAGTCGTGGCCGAGTCCAATTCCGATATTGCGATAACCTTCACTAATGGACCTTCAGATAGTGAGAGTATAACTGGAGTATACACTTTGTCATTCGCCTTGTCTGGTAGTAATTCCGTTGCGTCGTTGAATATCGAGATTTCAAGTGATGGATCAACGTGGACAAATGTTGCATCATTATCCTCGTCTCCTTGGGTTACTTACCTGGACACTACCACATACACTAACGGCAGTTACGAGCTCAAAGCAACTGCTTATGATGCTACAGCAGGAGAAAATGTTGTTCAGCTATCGCCGTTGTTTAACATCGCTAATCAAATCCCTGTAATTACTCAATTTAACGTCAATAATATCGAATACGGGACTGGTACATCAGCGTCCGATCGTGCGTGGTTTTCAATCGCAGCTGATGGAGTGCTAGAGTTCACTTGGGGTGCGAGTGATGACGATTTACTACGGGCCAGTTTGAGCAATGCTCCAGGACCTGGAGCGCCAGCCAACGATGGACCTGGAAGTCTTAACTACGGTTGGGATTGGTCATCTGGAGCATTTTCTGAAGGTACATGGAACCCACGCTTAACCGTGTATGATAATTCAGGTCTTAGCGCATCTCAAACTATGTTCATTGGAATAGACCGGACTGGACCAACAATCGGTACCGTGTCAACCGGGACAACTACCGGCTGGACAACAACATCAACTGTAACATTAACTGGTTTGACTACCTCAGTTGACGATGGTCTTGGCAGTGGATTAGCATACACAGAAATGAGCCTCGATGGTAGTACTTGGACTCAAATCACTACTGACTCGCATTCTATTACCTTGGCTGATGGCAGCCACACTATTTCCCTTAGAGCAACAGATAATGTCGGTAATGTCGGGCCAACATCACAACTTGTAGTTCAAGTTGATACTGGTATGCCGTTAGCAGGTGAATGGAGTGTTGATGAATTAACCACCGCCTTAGTTGGCGCAGTCAACCTAGAATATTCGGCCGCCGACCTAACCTCGGGAATTGATAATGCCAATTCATATATTGAATATGGATTTGACTCAAACGGTTTTGGTCAGACTCCGGACATCTCTGGCTCTTGGCAACCATCGATGGGAACTGGTCTAGACAGCACTGTTGCACAATCGAGTTGGGCAACAAAATCTCGCCAATATTTGATGTTACGAGCTACTGTTATCGACGTTGCTGGAAACAGTATGCAGACAGACCCAGTGTTCTTCCAAGTACTCCCAAGCATTGACTTTCAATGGAATCTAACCCAAACCAACGTCGATCGGCTAGTTGTCAAACCCGGTGATACCACTGGCAACATTACAGTAACAGGGTTACTAGAGGTGAATGAGAATTATGGTGGAACCGTAACTGTTCGATTAGAGGCTGCACCGGCTGATCGTAGTGCTGATGTTGCGTGGACAATTATTGAATCAAAGACACTTGATGCTGGTATGTTGACAGATCGATCAGAACTACTCACTTGGAACTACACTGTCCCCAACGCTGGTCAATACGATCTTAAGTTGGTAATAGACCCAACAAGCGTGATTGACGAATACAATGAAGGAAATAATAACAATTACATGGTCGTTACGGGTGCCTCAGTAAGCAGCATAATCAACGCACCCTCATTTACACCCTCAATAGGGGCTATTCTAGCCTGTGCACTGGTGATATCGTTCATCCAAAGGAATACAAGAGATTGAAAAGAAAGAACTGTCCCGAGCGACCATGCGACAGGGACTACCTCGTGTGCCAAAAGACAGGATTGCTGTCTTAATCGGCTCGAAAGGAACTACTGCAAAGTCTATTCGTGAAGCATGCGGATGCGAAGATTTGTTCATCAATTCTGAAACTGGTGACGTTGAGGTTCACTGGGGTGCAGCTGGAAGTTATGACCCCGTAAAAGCTATGAAATTACCCGATGTGATAAAGGCAATTGGACGCGGAATGTCACCTAAGGCTGCAATAAGACTGTTTGATGATCGACACTTCTTCGAAATGGTTGACCTGCGAGATTTCGTTGGTAAACGGTCAAACCGCCAGCGACAAATCCGTTCCAGAATCATTGGTAGCCAAGGTAAAGTCCGCAGGCTAATCGAAAATCTAACCGATACCGAGATTACAATCTACAAGTCAACGGTAGTAATTATCGGTGAGGAAGAGGGCTTGTTTGCTGCACGCCAAGCGGTTGAAATGCTGGCAGGTGGCTCGGAGCACGGCTCGGTGCTGGGCTATTTAGAAAAGGATCGACGTCGAGCAAAACTGTCTAATCGTGCTCTAGATACTATTGAAGTAAAACCGCAAGCACCGAACAGTGGTGGTTTTGAGAATTTAGTCCCAGGGCTGTCAGAAGTTAGCGATCGACGCTCAAGAAGAATGCGCGCTAGTCAAGTAGACCCAAAGGACGAAGCTGCAGTAACTGAAATGATGGAACTTTCAGACGATGAGACTGTAGTATGGGAAGAAGAGTGACTCAATCTTGCTGGGTTAACTGACTCAAATCCATATTAAGAACTTCATACATTGCCTCAGCTAACTCAACATCAATACCATTCTTGTTAGCCCATTCAACCAGCCTAGTAACATCTCTAATCAAAAATTCTTGAGCTTTCGGGTGTGATTGAATAACCGCCTGACCCACATCGATTACAACAGGGCCGGTCGGGCTCCATAGGATATTGAATGGTGAAAAATCACCGTGTACAAGATTGGCTTTCTGCCACGCTACTGCTAAGAAATGTAACAATTCGTCGTACACTTCTTGAGGATTGTCGATTACAACCTCACGTAATTTAGGGTACGGAGAGGTTTCATCACCAAGATATTCCATCACTAGAACATTTTTGTTTAAGCCAAGTGGTTTTGGGACACACAAACCCCATTTCGCTAGTCTTGCAAGATTTCTTTGCTCCTTGCGAACCCAGATATCTACTAAATCACGATGACGGCGACGCAACCCGCCAAAGCGCTGATCACCCTCGATATATTGCATTAAATTCTTGAATACTGCATTAGAGGTATGAAAAATCTTGATTGCTACTGGTTTACCTTGAGGGTCTGTTCCGTGAAATACGTGCGCTTCCTTACCTCGAGCAACGGGAAAGTCCACCGTATCAATCACCTCATTCTTCATTAATTTGTAGAGCGACATCAGCGTCAATCGGTCAAACACTTGATCGAAGACTCTCCGATCTACCCATTCAAATGGGCCTTTACCTAACGCGCCTTGTATTTTATTTTCAATATCGCGAAATATTGACTTGTATCGCTTTTCCTTCATCCAGTCATATTTTCCGCTTGAGGATTCTAGTGATCCAACAAAATCTCTTGCATCAATCTCATCTTGACCTAGTTGTTTGGCTCTACTACGCTTGGATTTTTTCCGTCGATTACGGTTCTTGTTGATAGCGAGTTCGTCCCAATCGTCTATCCGGTCCGTCAGTCAACCACCTCTGCGCTTGATTTAACCAAACAATGAATCGATGTCAATATCATCATCGCCGTCATCATCTTGGTCCGCCGAGTCTGGATATTCTTCAACGGGAACAAATTCCTCAGCAACCTCTTCGTCGGCATCCTGTGATGAATCAGCACTTTCTTCGTCTTCTGAGGCGGCGAACATGTCATCTACGTCTTCATCATCATCACTACCAAACATACTGTCATCGTCGTCAGCGTCGTCGCTACCGAACATATCGTCCACATCATCAGACTCTTCCTCTACTACGCCGAATATGTCGTCGTGATCGTCATCATCATCATGAGTTACGTTCATCCCGAATACGTCAACATCGTCAGGCAAAACGCCTTTTCTTGACAAGTACATAGACTGAGTTTTGGTATATCTATGTTTGACATCGGCTTTTGAATCTTGAAAATCCCACGGCCATACAATAATCAAGTCCCCTTCTCTAACCCACTGCCGGCGACGCATTTTACCGGGAATTCTAGCAAGCCTAGTCTCGCCATCTTCACACAAAACCGAGACTCTTCTGCCACCCAGAATTTGGTCTGCTAAGGCAAACATCTCGTTTATCCTCCTGTTTGGCATTTTGACACGAATCTTACCAGATGAACCGTCTTCCGGATTCTCCAGACGAGCCAGTTCTTCTTCGTCGACTTTCTCTTCGTGTCTTCTACCCATTGAGGCTCACTATTGCGCCCTACTAGACATCCCTTATTGAATTCACTACTGATAAGTTATTCAATTCCAGTCATAATTGAGGCTCTGAGCCGCAACTTCACAGATTTCGAGTAATTTATCACTTGCCACACCCATGAACAGGGTTGCCATAAGGCAGGCAAGTATCGCAAACCTAACCTGCCAGCCTGCAGGTAGTGGTCCTCTGCGACCCTCTTCAGCCTCATCAAAGAACATAACTACGCCAATTCTTAGGTAGTAGTACATCGAAATAGCCGAGTTAATCACCATAGCAAACGCTAGCCACCATACCCAGTGAACGTCTGATAATCCGAGGTCACCGCCAGCAATTATCTCCGCCCCAATCTGACCAACAGCAACCTTGACAATACCCATAATGACTAACAATTTTGATACAAAGCCAGCTAGCGGTGGTACACCGGCTAATGAAATCATGAAGATAAACATAGCAACCGCCAAGAACGGTTCACGCTTAGCTAAGCCACCAAGTGATGAGAGGCGGGAAGCGTCACCATCTGACTCGAGGATTGACAAAACTAGGAACGCACCTAACTTGAAAGCCACGAGTACGACCAAGTGGAATATCAAGGCTGTCAGGACGGCAACTGCAGATTCTCCTCCATCACCAGCCAGTGAATCATCCCAATTCCACGCGCCGATTGCCGTAATTGCAGCAAGCATGTATCCAGCGTGAGCGACAGATGAATAGGCAAGCATCCTCTTAGGGTTGGTGCTACCAAGCGCAGCAATGTTACCCCACGTCATGGTAACGAGTGATAAAACACCGAGTAGTGTTAGCCAAACTGTGCCATCTTCACTAGCCTCTGGTGAGGCAACAATTAGCAGCATCCTCAATAAACCAATGATCCCCATTGCCTTACTAGCAGTTGCTAAAATACCAGCCACTGGACTGCTTGCCCCAGCATATGCGTCTGGTGCAGCAAAATGGAATGGCGCAGCGCTGACCTTGAAGCCAAAGCCAACTAATACAAAGCCCATAGCAATCAGCGGTAGTGGGTCAGTACCGTCTATCATGAACTGACTTGCCAAAGCATCAAATTGCAGTGAACCAGCCCACAGGTAAAGCATCGATAACCCATAGAGGCCGACTCCGGAAGCAACAGAACCGACGATGAAGTATTTCATTCCGGCTTCGGTTCCAGCCTTGCTCTCTTTGTAGAAGGCTACCAACACATAGGTAGAAAATGATGCCAGTTCGAGACCGATAAACAAGACGAACAAGTCTTGTGCCAGAGCCACAACTGACATTCCTAAACCACAAGTAAGCATCAGAATGTAGAAATCTGCCTGGCGGCGATTGTTGTACAGGTCATCAGTTGACAATCTTGGTCCAACACCTCTAACCTCCAGTCGATTCATAGAAGCAAATGCTGCTAGGGTTAATGCGCCAAAGAAAATTAATTCAAAGACTCGACTAAATCCGTTTACCAACATTAGTTGTGTACCACTCTCAGTAACAATTGCGGTTCTTTCAACACCGTCTTGAAATGAGAGTATTGTTTGAACAAATGCAGCGCCCAAAGTAATTGTCGCAATCCATGCTGGAAGTTTTGGATTACTGGTTACTCTAAATCGATCGCCGCCAAGGAACCACATAAGTCTCGTTTGAGTACCCGGAATTCTAAATGTCCCTTTACCTAGGTTTGGAACGATAATCAATAGAATCAAACCGGCAAAGATGATCAATTCCGGACAAAGAGCGGCAACGAAACCTTCTGCGAAGGGTTCGACATTCTTCACGCCTGACATATCAAGCACCTCCTTTGCCAACAAAGACGATGAGCCCTTCGAACGCTTGCTTTGTCCAATCATCCATCATGTCTAGTCCAATCCACGGCATTATGCCAAACAAGATTGTGAAAAGTGCCATAATCAGCATGGCGAACTTTTCTGAATTCGCAATATCTGGAATTGGTTTACCAATCATATTCTCTGGTGGTTGACCAGCGTCTCCACCCTCGAAGATGGTTCTCTGCATTGACCACAAGTAGTAAGCTGCGGTTAAGGCAAGGACCAATGCAGGTCCTACCATCCACCATATGCTCCAGCCGTCTAACGATATCATGTGCCAAAGAGCAATTAGCATCATTATTTCCGCTACAAAACCAGCAAGGAGTGGTAGGCCTAATGAGGCCATCCATGCGAACATCATTGAGGTTGCTAACCACGGAGAATGACGTGCCATACCGCGCATTGCACCAATCTCCATACTGTGATAGTGGTGCTTGAAGGCACCACAAACCGCAAACAGCATTGGGCTAATGATACCGTGTGCAAACATCATGAAGAGAGCGGCTGCCCAACCCATTGGTTGCATTGTTGCAATACCGATTAGAATCACACCCATGTGGGAAACCGATGAGTATGCGACCATCTTCTTGAGGTTGGTCTGGCCTAGACACACTATTGCGCCCCATACAAGCGAAACCATACCGATAATCATCAGCGCTAATTGGAAGTGATACAGGGCATGTGGAAATAGACTGATAGGTAATCTAAACATACCGTAAGCACCCATCTTTAGCATGACGCCAGCTAGCAGCATTGAACCACCAGTTGGAGCTTGGACGTGAGCATCAGGAAGCCAAGTGTGGAATGGAACTGCTGGCAGCTTTACCAAGAAACCAATCATTAGCATAACAAACAGAATCTTTTGCATCTGAGCACCTAAGTACCAGTTATCTCCAAGATTACTAGCCTTGGCATTATCAATAAGTTCGGGGATAGAGAAACTCCTTCCAGTCATGGTTCCAGAGTAATTTAGGCTGTATGGGTCTTGCAGGAAGTAGAGGGTGATTAGACCAAGCAACATGATCACCGAAGCAGTGAAAGTGTAGATGAAGAACTTCTGTGCTGCATACCTTCTGTCCTTACCTCCCCACTTGAGGATTAGGAAGAACATTGGTATCAGTGTCAATTCCCAGAAAACATAGAACATGAATAAGTCAAGTGACACAAACACTCCAATCAGCGCACCACCCATCATCAGCAGGAGCGGGAAATATGTTGCACCCTGCTTCTCATTCCACGTTGCTATAATGGTAACAGGCAGTAGGAATGTAGTCAACCAAATCATCGGGAAAGACAAGGCATCTAGTCCAACAGCCCAATGGATTCCAAGGCTTTCGATCCATACGTAAGTGAATTGGAATTCGTAATCATTGAACGCGATGTTCATCCAAGTAACATCGCCGAAATACTGGAAGAACATCCCAGTAGTAATCGTAAGCATGACCAAGGAAAATATCAGACACGCCATCCTTACTGGGCCAACGAGTCTTGCCCGCATTCGTTCGTTGCCGTTGGAGACAAACGCCAACAACACCATGCTGGCAATTAATGGAAATGCGACCAAAGGAATGGAAATCCAATCAATCAATCATGCCACCCCCCACATCAGGAAAAATATCGCTAAGGCACCCACAGATACCATCAGAATGTAATCTCTTGCCGATCCTGTAGTCAACGACCGAACGACCTTGGAAATTGATTGGCTGCCTGATTCAATTTTCTTGATTACGCCATCCACTACATTCTTATCAGTTTCAGCAGACTTGTCAGAGAATCCAGCGACTAGTTTCAACATGGCCATATCATAATAATGATCGAAATATAAACGGTTTTCTAAGGCTCGAGAAAGACTTGAATCAGCAACCGATTTGTTATCGAAATTGAAACGATCGAAAACCCAGGCATTCAATCGGATGATAGGCATCATCCACGGCTTTACTTTCTCCCCCTCTGCGAGATTGCCTCCGTAGAGAGAAAGTGCAAGTCCCGGCCCTATGATAGCACCGAAAGTGATGGCTATGTAGGTCAGAATGAAGAAGAAAGTATTGCTGTTAGCAAATGCATGTTTGATTTCGTACACTATGCCACTTGTCAGGCTCTTCTCAGACATTAAGCCATATTCAGCATCGGGGGCCCAGTGGGTAAAGCCCATTCCGGCAAACAGTATCGCCGAGAGCGAAACAAAAGTCAGTATGAATAAGGGGATTTTGATCCAGGTATTAGTTGGACCGACATGGGCCGCAACTTCGGTCTTTGGTTTACCAGCGAACGTCTTCAACCACATTCTTGACATATAGAATCCAGTCATACCGGCACCAATTAGGACACACATTGCAGGTAGGTAGAATCGTGGATCATCGAGTGCTACTCGCCAGGCGTTGGCGATGATACCTTCTTTGGACCAAAAACCGCCGATAAACGGTAATCCCATTATCGAAGCAGATCCAACTAACATTGCTGTTGCGGTTAGCGGCATCTTCGAGGCTAAACCGCCCATATTCTCCATCGACTGTGCATCGAAGTCGTCGTCATGATGATCGTCAGATTCGTGATTATCTCCGTGATGTCCACCGTCATGATCGTCGTGGTGATGTAGATGGTGGTGGGCATGATGTACTTCGTGGATTACTGAGCCACTAGCCATAAACAGCATACCTTTCGCCATTGCGTGATTGAATAAATGGAACAAAGCAGCACCGAAGGCGATAATCACAATGTAGTGGTCACCATCATCGGTCTTCCAATCAAGCGTATTAGCGAGATACATGGCACATCCAAGTCCGGTGAAGATGTACGCTAACTGACTCATCGTCGAATATGCCAATACCTTCTTCAAATCGTGTTGAACAAACGCAATTGCTGCGGCCATAACTGCCGTCAGGCCGCCAATTAGCGCGATGATGAAGGCGAGATCGACCAAATCATCCTGCAGGTACGGTGAGCCGAAGAACGGAAACATCCTAGCCACAAGGTATAGTCCAGCGTTAACCATAGTTGCTGCGTGGATGAGGGCAGAAACCGGCGTTGGACCCTCCATAGCATCAGGCAGCCAAACGTGGAGGGGAAATTGAGCTGATTTACCGACTGCACCAATAAACATCATTCCGAGAGCCCATTGAAGGGTTCCCGATGATTCTGCAGCCACCGCTTTGATGTTTTCCTCGTCGAATACCACTGCATAATCTAACGAACCAAACAAATCCCACATCATCACTAGACCAATCATTAGGAACACGTCACCTACACGGGTGGTCAAGAACGCTTTCTTAGCGGCATAAGCTGCGCTTGGCTTTTCGTAATAAAATCCAATTAGTAAATATGAGCATAGACCCATTATCTCCCAGAAAATGAATAACCAAAGGAATGAATCTGCTAGGACCATACCCAGCATACCGGAACAAAACAGTACGAACTCAGCATAGAAACGGTGATTGCGATTATCATTGATTGGATCAGTATTCATGTAACCAATACTGAAGATGTTGATTAGTAAACACAAAAATGACGCAACAAATAGCAACATTACCGTTATGTGATCAACATACAAACCGAAACCAATACTGTGTTCTGCCAACCCAGCACTGCTGTACGTGTGAGTATTTAGCCAAAGGAAATCAATGGTGTCATTATCGATTAGGAAACTACCCAAGTGGTCCTTTATCAGCAGTAGCGATATTATTAGGCTCGCAGCCATGAAGACCAGTGCAATTAACCCACCTTCCTTCATTTTGTCCTTCCAGAACGGATTGCGATTAAACACCCGACCAAGAAATAAAATGATGGGGAAAGCAAGCATAGGTAAGAGAATTATCAAGGGCGCGAATTCCATCACTCCGCTGTCAACATAGGTTGCATTACTGGTTCCTGCCACAATCTCACCTCAATTCCTCAGGACGTCTACATCGTCCAGTGATATCGTCTCGTGCTTACCATACATGGCAAGGAAAATTGCTAATCCTATTGCAACTTCACTCGCCGCAATTGCAATAGCAAAGATTGTGTAAACCCAACCTGTTGGATCTCCATGATGTACTGCAGCGGCGGCGAATTGCATGTTTGCAGCATTGAGCATTAGCTCAATACACATCAACACAATGATAGCATTCTTTCTAGTGAACGCCCCGCCTAAACCAATGATAAACAGAATAGCTGAGAGGGCAGAAACCCAGGCTGGATCTATCACTCTTCTTCACCTCCAAATTCCCACAGAAGGTTTTCTCGTCTTTCGTCGCGTATCAAGTAAGCTGCACCAATCATCGACGCAGCCATCAAGACCCCGACAAATAACAGTGGTAGTGCCCAATCATTGAGTAATGAGTCAGCAAGGCCATTAGTCGTTGGTTGGTCGTCACTAGAATCAGCCCATACTTCATCAGCGCTAAGCACCGATATCAGGATCATTGCTAGCGCAAGTAGGCCAATGCGTGTTACGAGGGAAACGAACTTCATTCAAAGTCCTCCTCGAGAATTTGTCGCCTGGTTAACATAATTCCAAATAAGACAACTAGACCAACG
>DAUW01000034.1 GCA_002505355.1 Euryarchaeota archaeon UBA229
CGCTACCAACTACGCCACCCCGGCTTGAGCATTCGTGACGGCTAGACTCTTTGAATAATGCGGATGAATTTGCTTTGGTAATTATCTAAATCACCCGCACCATTTTCGCCGTAGCATTCATGCACTCCCAGCCTTCCGGTGGTCCATGGTCGACCTTCAAACCGCAATGGCGGCGGCTGCGACGGAGCGCAAGAAGCGTGACGGCGCAGCCAGCGAAGAGCGTAAGGTGAGGAGGAGTGGACCTAACTTGGGCATAGAATCGTTCGACCCTGTTAAGCACGTCAATAAAGAAAAGGCAGAAACTGCTTCGATGTGGTTGGTAATTGCCTTCTCTATTGCGGTCTCATTAATGATGCGCTATGTTCTAATGCCAAACACATCCCCAGAAAAATCCGATATCCTATACCTTATGCCACTAAGTGCCATCATACTAATCCCACAAGTACATCGAATGGTTATGCCGCAAAGATTTCAGGAGCATTATACCAAGGGGACTTGGTTCAAGGCCGGGTTTCTCCACACGTTCACTTTCCTAGCAATGTCATTTTTACTGGTAAATCCGCCAATGGGTGATATTGTTGCGCCAAAACTCGCCAGTCATTGGGCCATCGCTACAGATGATGGTGAGTTATTGCTATTCAATGAGGATTCAAGCAGCGACGGTATCATTGAGTGGATTGTTGATAAGAATGGCCGATTAGAGGGTGAAGTTTGGTTACTATTTGCCCTAGCTGATAACGTAAATTCAGATGGTGCGGAAGTCTCAGTTGAGTTAACCCACCAGTCTGTGACTACACAATTAGATAGTGATGAATTTTATTGGGCCAATAATTCTGATAGAATTAATAATGCCACTAAAACAGACAACACATCGGCTCCAGAACTAGTACCTCATCAGAAAGATCAGCCCTTCGCAATCAACCTCGGCTCTGACTTAGCGGTTGGTAGTCATGATATCTTAGTGACGATTAAGGAAGATGGTGACCCTTGGGAGAATGAACGGGAATACCGTTGGAAACTTGTAGTGATCGAAGCTGTGGAATCAAATGACTCAACTCAATAAGTCACTATGATTAACAACAATCCTATCAATGATGTTGTTAATTTTCCTCTTATCGTAATTCTCCCTAGCGATTCGGTTAATTCTATGCCGTCGAATTGCTCTAATTGGTCTTGCGAGTGGTGTCCAGCAAAGTGCATTGAGTATAGTTTCAGTCTTCATCATTACCAACTCAAACTAACAGGATACAGGTGCGTTACTCATACTCCTAAAGTAAAAGTAAAACTAATCATTGCTTAAGGTGAGTCACTAATCTTGCTGTTAAAGCATCTAACTGGATTTGTTCTCCGCCGCCCTCGACCAGTCGGTAATCTACCTCTGCCATCCATTCAGTGAGGTCGAGTTTAGATTCCTCGCTCAGAAAATCTGCCGAATACAATTCGCGGTGGAGTTGGTTGACAAAATCAGTTCCTGCTAATCCGTATTTGTCTAACAATTCTCTTAGTCTCCGGCGTGCAGAGTGAAACCCATCATCTCGGCACGCTTTGAGGTACTGATGTAAGCTTTCGGGCGGTGCGGTTGCTGAAGTCTCGTAAATTAACTCACGGCTCACGTCGCTGCTGAGGGCTGCTGAGACTTGTAGCGCAGTCAAGGCTTTCCTCAAATCACCTTGACTAATTCTTGTTAGTGCTTCAGCAGCGTCATCGTCTAGGCTTACGTCCTCAAGTTTTGCCACGTGGTGAACTTGCTGTTGAACATCTGAATCTGCTAACGGCCTAAATCTAAACACTGCACATCTAGATTGAATTGGCTCGATGATTTTTGACGAATAGTTGCAAGACAGAATAAATCTGCAGGTTTCTGCATATTGTTCCATGATGCGTCTAAGGGCGCCTTGAGCATCATTGGTTAGTGCATCAGCCTCATCGAGGAAGATAATCTTGAACGCTGCGCCACCGTATGGACTAGTTCGAGCAAATTGTTTGACCTTTGTTCTAATGCTTTCCAGTTTTCTCTCATCAGAAGCATTCATCTCAAGCAGGTTTTCCCTATAATTTTCACCGAACACATCCTTCGTTAATGCCATGGCTGCAGTGGTCTTTCCGGTTCCAGGCGGACCAGCAAATAACAGGTGGGGAAATTGTTTCTTTTCAGCGTATATCGTCAGCCTTTGCACGACCGCTGGCTGGCCTCTTATTTCGCTGACAGAGCGTGGTCTGTGCTTCTCTACCCACAACTCGCTCATAGCCACATGAAGTTGGCGGACGCCCTTCAACATTATGATTGAATTTTAACAAAGTAGTCGGGGGTTGTCCGTTGATAGATTGCAATACCAATACAATCAAGGGAAAAGACAGTAAAAGGTGGCTCCGTCTCGCGTATGAGTCCCATGCCGTACGCGACCGAAAAACGTCGAGCATTAACTGCGATCTTCATTGTTTTTCTGTTTATTTTCAGTGAGATTTTGGTAGCTGAAAATGACTATCAAGTTGAACTAAATGATAAAAACAACGCAGAGTATGCGATTTTTCAATATACTGTGAATGCTGAGACATACATTGATTCTGTTGATTTCGATAGCAATCTTTTGTCATCATCTCAGGTACTGATAAGTGAAGCAAGTTCAAGCGAGAAGCGGGGATTATATCGCTTTACCAATAACCTAACCGCAATGTCCGACTCTGTGATTAGTGCTGAACTGAAATTGACTTGTGATGTCCTGTCGGAAACAGTCTCGGGGATTACTCCAGTGCTGTACGGTGCGACAGTGATAGCCAACTTTGCCCCATCTGAGGTGACTTGGAATGAGATTGCTGATTCTATTAGCTGGCAGAATGCTGGAATTGAAGGATCCAGCGATAGAACCTCATGGGAAACCCCTTCTGTTGCTAACTCTGTGGCAGGTTCGATACATGAGTTCACTCTTAACGTAACAAAACTTGCTCAGACGAGTCTAGAGCTTGGCCGCAATAAATTTGATTTCGTAATTTCCGCAATTGGCGGTGAGTTGAGTTGTCTGAAGAACGGCAACGGCAATACTGCTTATGACCCAGTTTTAACTATCAATCACACTCAAGGGGCTCATAGTGACGGTGGGTCTGTTGCAGTTGACTTCCTCGACAGCGGCCAACCTTTGATGACCGGAGGATTGATTCCTCAACCAGATTCTCACCCAATGTTATCGTACAACTCTCTAGTTGGTTCAGGTGTGGAATTCCAATTCTCACTTGCAGATGACTTTCGAAGCGAACTTAGTGGTAATTGGCTTTACTCTACATTGGATAATCCGTTCACAATAACTGGGACATCTGGGGAATACGACATTCCTGCTGCTGAGGCATTCAGCATTGGTGACATGATAAATTACCGATTTCGTACCATCGACACTACAGCTAAGTTGTCCGATTGGGAGTCCGGCTACTTCTTGTTGCCAGACTATATTGTCACCAACAATAATGATGGAACTGCAACGCTGGGCTTAACCAACGATGAATTTAATTTGCAGGGCTACAAGTTGATTGAGGATACTTACATTGCGTCATCTGGACCGAGTAGCAACTCTGCTCAGGGTAGCTCAGGGACCTTGTCAGCACAAACCGGGACCTCTGGTCAGCATGTGATTCACCTAGGCACCAACATACACCTGCTTGGATTGCCTGATAATGCGACGATAATTGACGCTGAAATAAGCTTGAATAGAATCAGCGCAACAACCCCGGGACCTATGTTGTCAATGCACGAATATACAGGGAACAGCTGGTCGGAGGATGAAGCTAAATGGAATTATGGTAGCATCGGCAATGCATGGTCAAATGGCGGTCAAGACACTATCAGTTCCTCTGAAGACACAGGTATCGATGCTAACCAAGTAAGCGATGTGTTCTCAATAAATATTCACAATTCAGTACAGCAAGCGCTATCTCAAGGCACGGAAAGCAGAGTAAACTATGTATTGACTGGCGCCATATCAAGTGACCAAGCGCCACCACAACAGCAGACCGTCACATTTGCCAGTAGCGAGTATTCCGCTAGCAGTACTATATCAAAACCTAGTTTGGAAATCACCTATACACTGCCAGTAAACCAAACAGCTGCTGAGGCAAAACTTTTGGCACCAATCAATGGCCAAACAACTTGGAATGTTTCGGGGAGCAATTTATCCGGTAATACAACGCCAATAATGAGTTGGGAGACCGTTGATAATACTCAGCAGCACTCAATATTGCAAGTTTCAACCGACCAATACTTCAGAGAGATAATCTTAGAGGATGATTCTAGAGCGGGTAGCAACACACCTGTGAGTACCGATTCATATGCTGTTTCTGGTGGCGATTCATTGACTGCGGGAGACATTTATTATTGGAGGGTCAAACATGTCGATAACGATGGATTGCATGGAGTCTGGAATCAAACCTCATTTTTTATTACAACAACTACATCTCAATGGCTTGGCGGCTCGCTACACAAGTTAGTCATCAGTAGTAATACAGAACCAAGCATTCTATCTTTGCCCGACTTTTCCCATGGAACAATAAGTAGCTCCTTCCCAACCAACAACGCGTTTGGTTATCCATTAATCAGCGTTACAGATTCCCAGTCTAACGGTAAGTCCAACGGGCTGTTGGGCTTAGACTTGAACAATTATTTACTACCTAACGGGTTGGCTGTTGTCGGTTCTGAATTGGTATTGAACAGCACGTCAATTGGCTCAGGTAATCCAGAAGTTGGCGTTTGGGAACTCACTAACAATGAGTGGAATCCCCGAGAGGTTACCTGGCTAGAGTCATCGTCTGGAGTACCATGGGCTGGCCCAGGTGCTACTGGTTCATCAGATAGAGGGAATTTACTCGACACTGCGGTATTGACTGCTACCGGACAACAAACATGGAATATCACTAGTGCAGTACAAGATTCTATGCGTGATGCTGAAAGACTAGATATGTTGATTGAAATTACACCCGGCCAGTCAAATATAGACACATTTTTTGGCTCACCATTCTCGATGGGTAACCTTCCACCAATTATTGAAATTACCTACACTGCAGGGTCTAATCAAAAACCACTGCCACCGACAGCATCTTACCCACCAAATGGCGAATGGGTATTTGTTAACAATTCCAGTTTAGAGAGTGATGATCGGCCAGATTTCCAGTGGACTCCCAATAACGTAGTGCCGATTGCTGGCTGGGCCTTTGAAATTGATACTTCTGAGCAATTTGATACCCCTAACAAACGTTCAGTATCATCATGGAATGACCCTGGTTTTGATATTTTGAATAATGCATATGAACTTCAATCCGACTTAGAAATCGGCAACAAATGGTTTTGGCGAGTCAGAGCCTTGTCAGCGACCTATCAATTGGGAGAATGGTCCTCTAAGTTCCACTTTTACCTACCGGATTTTGATGTTAATTTTGTTGATGCCGATACCTATACCACAGAATTCTATCACAATAGCGTATTTACCAATAGCGCAGTCTTGCAATTTGTCGATACGACAGTCGAAGATGCTTCGTTACCGGCATCTAGTAATCCAGCTGAACCATTTTTGCAGGTAGGTACAACAGCAGCAGGTTTGAATTCCTCAATGCTATTGGAAATTCCAATTCCGATTGAAATGCATCCAGAAAACGCTAGTGTAATTGTGGCTAACCTGCAGTTAGAATCAACGGCGCTCTCAACAAACGGTATTCCAATTGCCGTACGGAGCGTCCTAAAACCGTGGAACTCCTCGGTCAATAGTGTTCAATATGACGGGGTCAACAACTGGACAAGAAACGGCGGCAGGGCAATTGGTGCCGATATTTCCGCTCCTGCTGATATACAAAATTCGGTAAATGGACCAATGTCTTGGGATATTACCACACTTGTACAAACCGCTTTCGACCAGGGTCAGACGTCACTCTCAGTCATGCTCTACGCTGCTGAGACACAACTAGGAGACTTAGTTTACTTCCACTCATCGGATTTACCTAATAATCCACCTAAGGTCAATTTTACCTGGTCATATGGTGCTAGAGACGTACCCACAAGTTCAGCAGTACCAGTTGCTCCGTTACCTGGTCAAATTTACTTTAATCAAACCTCACACGCTATCATACCAGATTTACGACCGACGTTTGCTTGGCAATGGCCGGCTTCCTCAACCCCAGTTCCTGATGCGTGGATTATTGCTATTGACTTAGATCCAAATGATGACATGTCAGGGCAGTTAATTTTCGACTCAAGAGCCGACGCTTCATTATTTGACCTCAATAACCTCGAATTTGTTCCGGATGTGGATATTAATTTCAGGAATGATATCTACTGGTCGGTTAGAGCAGTGAACAATTCTATGTACGGCCCGCAAAGTCTGGATTCCAGTTACTTGATACCTAACGCCATGGGTGCAGAATTATCCTCAACAGATGCTACTTTAACCATTCAAGACGGTACAATTTATGCCGCAAATAACTTCCCATCAGCGACAACAGACACATATTTAGACGAGGGTGCGCCAACTGTATCGCAAGATACCAACGGCTTAATGATCGGTAACAGCTCAATTGTTAATACAAATCTATCAGCAACAACGGCTATTGTTTCGTTCAATATTTCATCCCTGCCGATGCCGGCTGAATATGAGATCATCAGCGCGGATTTGATACTGACCGCAGTTTCAGGTTCTGGATTAGTGGACATATCTGCATCAAGGATGTTTACAGGTTGGGATGAAACTGCAACATGGGATAATAATTCAGCCGGTAATCAGTGGAATACTAACGGTGCATTGAGAAGTACCGATTCGGATTTACCTGATTCGTTAGTAACGGTCAATTCAATTGGCGAGCACACATGGAACGTAACTCGAATAATGCAGTTGTCACACGGGGCAGGTAACCAAGAAGTGTCAATACTACTTCAGCCTGAGATATTTAATTCCCCTACAGGAGTAATTGATGGTAACTACATATTTGCGGATAGTGAGAACGCTACTTTGAATATAAGGCCTAAATTGGTACTTGAATATAGAACAGTACAACAATGGTTGGCCCCTTCACCGAGTTTGATTTCCCCGGTTAATTCCGCAACTTTGTGGAACACATCATCCTATGAATTAGTTGGCCCTGACTCAATTTCATTCAATTTCAATTCCCAGGTCACTAACGTTACTAACTGGAACATCTGTCACGGTCAAGAATTACGCTGGTTAGATTGTGATTTGGGTATCGATATAGACTCAGATTTCAGTTTCAATCCAGCGACCTCACAATTCGTCCTTGACAACTCATCAGTTGTTGAGGATTATTTTGGTGATCAGTGGCAGTTCTGGCGAATTCGTGGCGACCAAGACCACAGAATCGGCCACTACTCGCCGATTTTCCAGTATCGAATGAGTGGTCAACAAGCTTATGATGATGGTTCAGGTAACTACATTGTTAATCTATCAAGGGGTTCTTTATTCGCTTCAACAGGTGACTTACCAGCAACGCTGGATTCTGCCACAGATAGTGTAAATCAACAGGATAATTATGGCTCAGATTCTGTTTTAAGTCTTGGATATCAACCGTCCTCAGCAGGAATCAGTCAGCCGTATTTCTCCTACAACCTATCGGATATCCACTTTGATAGTTTTGCCATGCCAATCTCAGCAATATTTGAGATTCAACTCGCATCCAGCACTCAGAATATCAATCCAATAGATGTTTCAGTGTACTCTTGTGACCAATTTAGCGAGTCAACAATTAGCTTTGCAAATGCTCCAAGTTGTTCGACTACGGAAATCACTAAAACCACTATTTCCAGTTATACCGGCACACGCGCTCAATGGGATATAACCAACTTACTACAAACTAATTTCCAGACAAATAACGACACAATTTCATTCACCCTCTCTGCTCAGAGCGGCGTAACCAACTTCGTTGACTTTTACAGTTCGGAAAATGTTGACTCGCTGCGACCTGTTTTGCGGTTAACATACATTGAGAACATCGGTGGGTTAACGCCTCCCTCGCAAACCGTGTTGAGCAGTCCGTCGAACGGTGAGATCATCTATGACACCAGTTCTGAGGTAATTGCTTCTCCACAGTCAGTGCAATTAAACTGGGTTCAAAGCCCGGACGCAACCGATTATATTCTATACATCAACAATCAAAACACGGTCTTGTCCTATGATTCTCGGGTAGATTCCTCGATTCAAGGTAATTCATTCACCTCCAGTCAATTCATGCCTGGTGAAGTGTATGAATGGTGGGTTCAAGGAATTAATCAGACGATTCCTGGTCCATCATCACAAAGATGGTCATTCGGTATTGGTGAGCCCAGCCATTATTACAATAATGACGGAACATATGTCTTCACGGTCACTGATTCTGCTGACGTACCAGGGTATTCGCACATGAACATACGCGATACTACGATTACCGATGCACTACCTATAGCAAATCTTGGATTTTCCGAAGAACTAGCTGTAGGTCATGGATGTTACAACTCCGTGGGCTCGATATGTGATACAATAATTTCTCTTGACATGTCTCAAATTCCGCTAAGTAACGATCAGTCGGTTCACAGCGTTGAAATAACTCTGACTGTAGATCAGTGGGACTTCTCCGGTGGCGCATATGCTCTTGACTTGTCGGTTCATCAATTCCTGATAAGTAACTGGAATGAATTGGGTATCACATGGAATACCACTGGTTCTACCCCAGGTCCTGTTGCTGGTGTGGACTACATCTCAGCAGCACTAGATCAAGGGACATTTTACGGCACAGCACCCAAAATTACTTTCCAAGTTGCCACAGATTCCCTACTTATCAGCGACGATATTTTACTGCTGATTAGAGGGACTCCACAGAGTGTTGGAAACTATGATGGTTTTGTCAAGTTCCATTCCTCCGATGATGTACAGGAAAACCTCAGACCAAATTTCAAGGTCATCCATACCAACATCTCAAGCCTAAATATTACAACTAACGCAGTGTCCTTCAACGCCGATGACACTTACACATTCTCCGTGCAGGGCATCAATTATGACGGCTCAATCGTTTCCGGCAGCCTGCCCACTGGGGCTAATATCGCATGGAGTACAACTACAGGCGTAATTTCACAAACTGGTGCGGCGACTGCTGATTTGTCGCCAACAATCAACGGTATCCAAACCATTACTGCTTGCTACGGTGTAATATGCACAGATTATGTGATAGATATCGCTTCGGGGTTACCAGTTGAGTTGTTTGCTTCGCTAAGTCAGTCTTCTGACGTAGACTCAGCGGTAATAACTGCTGATGAAACAATTGCCGTCTACGCTTTTGCTGTTGACCAACATAGTAATCTAGTAACAACTGAAGTTATCTCATTCATCCCAAGTAATGGTTCGATAGATTCCTTTGGCGTCTTTTCCCCATATACATCAGGGCAACAGACAATTACGGCAGAGTGGGTCGGAACAGCCTCAACCCTACAGGAGATACTCGAGGTTGAGGTACTGCCCGGAACACCGACAGAAGTTGTGCTCACTGGATGTAGTGAGACGCTAACCGCTGACACAAGTTGTGATTTATTTGGCTCTGCCTATGACCAATACGGGAATATTGTATGGTTTGATGATGTAATTGACTATACTATAACCGCAAGTAACGGTGAGGCCACAAAGGTCTTCACTCCTACACCACACAACCTGCCACCAAGTACGGAGGTACTGATTGGAGAGTACACGGGTGACGCAGTAGGGCAGTGGGCAATAACGCTCAACACAGATTTGGCCATCAGTGATAGTATAACAGTTGACGTAACCCACGGTGCCTTAGCATCGTTTACATTAACCGCATCTGCCCCAACAATGACTGCTGATGAATTGCTATACATCAATGCAACAAGGATAGATGTAAGAGGCAATGAATTACCAGTTACTCTACCGATTGAGAATTGGACTAATGTTGCGGACGGTTCCATAACACCGGGTCAGATTGCTGTATGGAATCCTAATTCTCAAGGCACCAAAACAATCACTGCCACTTATCAAGGACTTAGTGCCTCGGTCGAGGTATTTGTCTTGCGAGGTGTTATTTTTGATTTACAACTGATTATTGATGACGAACTGTCTAACGGGGCTGTCTTCACGATTACCGCTGATGATACAATTACTGCGTCTATCAAAGCGCTAGATGCTAAAGGTAACCAGTGGCTTGTTGATGGTAACTGGACATACTTCCACCCCGAATTCGCTGACCCAGCAATTTTGAGCAGTAATTTCTCACAAGAAGTAACTTTTACACCGACACTAGCTTCCACTACCCCATATGCAATTTCAGTTGACCACCAAGAAGGAGATGTGGTAAAGACCGCCAATTTCGTTGTCTACGTATCGGTTGGTGATATAGAGAACTTCCAAGTAAGCGCGATTGAGAGTAACGGTGTTTCCTACGTCGATGTTGATGAGTTTGATTTGACTGCAGATGATTTCATTCAATTTGGCGTGTCAACAACAGACACTGATTTGAATGTCGTGAATGATGCGCAAGTGACGTGGTTGATTGAAGATCAATTAACCAATGAGATTGAAGACATTACCAATTTCATGCAGCAGAGCGCACTTATTTGGGATGCAGTTGGTGTTGGAGAGTACGAGATTACAGCATATATCGTCAATAATCGAGGATTTAATTTAACAGCTAAATTTGACATAAATATCGGCCACGGAGTACCAATCTTACTGACACTGCAACAATCCGTATCAACCCAAGATGCTGGGAATTTCGTTGACTTGCAGGTGACCGGAACAGATGCAGATGGTAATCAATTCCCTCAACAGGTAGTTTGGCTAGAAAATAATGGTCCTGCATACAACACAAACGCCACAGATACTGAAGGCGTATACCAATTCAATGGTCGCTCTGCGGGTAATTACACACTGACTGCAGAGTACCTAACGCTGTCTTCCTCGGTAAATGTTGAGGTATTTTCACTAAACATTGTTCGCAATATAAAGAGCAACATCAGTACCATAGAATTAGAGCAACTCGAATCCATTACCGTCGAAATTGAAGTGTATGACGAATTTTGGAATAGAATCGCCGTACCAAATTCTGCCAGAATAGATACTACTGACCGTGGTGAGGTTAAATATCTCGGTAATGGAGTTTGGGTGCTTGATACGCTAGACGAAGGTGAACATTCTGCAACAATTGTAATTGGCTCTATTACAGAAACCTTCACTTACAGCGTCGAAGGGAACTTAGCCGGTTTCTTTGCTGCAGGCGGTCCGTTGTACTACGTTGGGGCAGCTTTACTCGGTTTGATTGCAATTGCATTGGTGGTATTCATTGTCAGATTAGTCCGAGGCGATGAGGAATACTACGATGATGAGGACGAAGATTTCTACAGTGAAGGTGATACTGCACCAGTAGTCAAAGACTTTTCACAGCCAAGGGTGGCTCAAGCGCCGACGATTCCAACACCGCCAGCACAACCGCCGACAAGTGATCCAGAACCCGAGATTGAACAATCAGGCGGTGAAGAGGATACCAGTTGGATGGTGGATTACCGTGTTGAAGAAGACGGTACAGAATGGGGTCAGACAGAGGCTGGTGTTTGGTATTATCGCGAAACAAATTCAGATGATTGGGTTGAATGGACCGAATGATATGGGGAGATTTGATGTTAAAAAAAGTGCTAGCGATTTCTATCATCACGCTGATGTGTGCTAGCATATTTACCGCCGGAATTCCACATAACGAGGTATTGAGCGACCGATTTGAAACTATGGATAGTGGTGCAGCCGTGCGCGTTCAAATCACGCCACCGACATTCATCATGAGTGCAGATGAGGTAGTGACTTTTACTGCTAAACTGTATGATTCTGTCAACAGTGAGGTTGCTGGCAATATTTTCTGGTCATCAACAAACGGCACAATAACGGCCGAGGGAACATTCTATCCGTGGAATTCTGGAGTTATTACCATACAGGCAAGACATACTAATTTGACGGATGAATTCAATATTACAGTCACACCGGGGATTGGACAATCGCTAGAAATCTCAATTGCCGAGGGCCAGGTGCTGCAAAATAATATTCTCACAGCCAATTTATTAGATGCAAGAGGGAACCCAAACCCGACAGATCAAGCTGCTTGGAGTATTGATGGGGAATATTTTGGCCAGGGTAATCCCGTTTGGATTCCGTTAGATACAGGAATTTATCACCTGACTGCGAGGCTATATCAAATGGAAGCAACAGCATCAGTGGTTGTTGCTGCTGGCTCCCCGTACCAATTCATTTTTGCTGAAGACATAGTGATTCGAAGCGGGTCACCGTTACAGCTAGAGCCTACACTTGTTGATGCTAATGGATACTCAATGGATTCTAACCTCGCCGGCTCTCAGTTATGGTTTGTTGAGAACGGTAGCATCAATAATACTGGATTTTACTACGCATCTCATCCAGGGTTGTGGAACGTAACAGTCTCGGCCGGACCTATTTCTGGAACCGGGACGATACGGGTAGTACCCGCAGACGCAACTGCTTCGAGTTTGTCGATAATCCCAAACGAACCAGTTTACATAGCGGGTGAGATGTATGAGGTAGCCGCATACAGGACGGATAATCTCGGTTTCTCTGGTTTAATTACTCCTCCCATAAACAATTTCACAGTATCATCGGGCACGCTCAGTGAGGATAACGGTAGAGTGTATTGGACGCCAATGACTATGGGCAGCCACTCGCTAAGTGTCGATGACTCTGGAATTATCTCTACTACGACCGTCACTGTTGTTCACGGTCTAGCAATTGACACAAGAGTGGTAATGACGCCTCATAAACTCGCTGTGGGTCAACAATCAACAGTGGTTGTACAAGCATATGACCTGGCAGGTAATACATGGAATGTTAACGGAACTGTTGAAGTATTAATCGGCAATTCATCAGCCCTTGTTCGACAAGGAGATTTCTACACGCTTGTTCCTGAGGTTGTTGGCGCATTTGCGGTCAAAGGAACTTGGTTTGATAACGTTTCAGGAATATTATTTGAATCTCAACTTATTGAGCAGGTTGGTTTTGGTGCATTGGCTAAAATTGAGTTGAATGGTCAGGGAGAAAGAATCCCGATTGACAAACCGTTTGACTTGAACCCTCGATTTTTTGACACTTATGGTAATGAATTAAGTGATATATCGGTCAACTGGACTATCGATGGAGAGGACCAAACATTAGCCATGTCACTGTTGGACTATTTCTGGATTCCAACTACTATCGGTAGTCATGAGATTCAAGCAAATGCTGCTGGAGTGTTTTCAGTCGTATCGCTTACTGTAGCGGCTGGGGAAGCCCGACAAATAATCACAAGTTTTGATTCAGGCTTCGAGGCAGAGTCAGGTGTTGAAATTGATATATTCATCCAAATTTCAGACTCTAGAGGAAACCTTGCGCCAGCAGAAACGGTCTCGACTAATATTAATGCCTCAGTTGGAGAGTTTACTCCGTCAATTGCTGGCAGAGGCTACTGGACCTTTACCGGTAATGTCTCTGGTGAATATAGTCTAACTTTTGCTCAAGATGATGCACAACATACCATATCACTGAGTGTATCACCTGGTCAAGCCGTACAGATATTTGGTGAGATTGAGAGTCGGAACTACAAACAAGGGGACATAGCCTTGTTGCGGGTTTACGGGGTTGATATCAACAACAACAGGGTGTCCGTGATTCCTGAGAATACAACAATAAGTTGTACATCTGGTTCAGATAGTTTCGTGACCACTGATACTTGGGAACTTGATATTTCAAAGTCAGGCCTAGATCGCTCCTGCAGTATCAAGTGGAACGGCCTAGTAACACAGGCTTTCTTTGATGTCGAGTCAGTATTGCTTGGCGGTGCCGTTGGCTCTACAAACACTGCTATGTCGATTGCGGCGATTTTACTTGGCCTTATCTTGACAACTATGGTCGTTTTAGTTCGAAGAGCAAACTATGAGCCAGATGAAACGGAGTGGCTAGATGAATATGATGAAGATGATTACTATGAAGATGAGGAGGATATCGACAGCATGGAAGTGCCATCAAAACCTCCAGCACCGCAGAACATCCCGGCACCAACCCCCCAAATACCTATCAATAACACTCCTAGGTTGGCTCCGGCAGAGATTACTAGGTTGTCGGTTGAGGCAGGAAGATTGGGCGTAATGCAAGCCATTGATCCGAGTTTACAAGGTGCTAGCGGCTGGTATGTTGACGTTAGTGGAGAGGTGCAATACTGGAACGTTGCGGCAGATGGTTCCTGGAACAGAACTGCATGACGCAGAGTTCCTGCTTGTCAATCGTTATTTTCCGAGTAGTGTTTCTTGCCGTAGATCTGGTAGGTAGCAACACCTAGTATCAGAGCAGCTGCGGCACCGAGGATTGCTTTAATGCCCATCAGCGCAACTAAGGTCCCGCCTGCGATGATGCCAAAAATTTGGATATAAGGGTACAATGGTGATTTGAAGGAAGGCTGGTACCAATCATGCTTTGGGTCTTCTCGGCGCAAAACCATAACGCAGGCATTAAGAGCAACGATAACCATAATTTGGAAGCCAGACGCTAATTTTGCCACATCCTTTACTGGCAATGTAAGAATACAAACTCCCATAGCAACACCGGTTAGAATAATCGACCACTGTGGTGTGCCAAACTTTTGGTTTGTTGCGCTGAGTTTCTCGGGTAACAAGCAATCCTTAGCCATGGCAAACAAAAACCGTGAGGCTGCCAATAGTCCGGAGAGCGCACCAGAAATCATAGTAAGGAATGCTAGTAGCGCCATTGCAATACCAATTTCTGTGGCTGCGACAGCATCAACAAATGCGAAAATAGGGTCTTCCCTCGGCGCTCCTTGTGAGTCAAGCCACCATTCGCCATCGATTGCCCCCATCATAATGAATGTCACAATCACATACAAGAGCGTGATTAGCAACAGCGAAATCAGCATACCTTGAGGTAAATTCTTTTCTGGATCTTTGACTTCCCCGCCAAGCGCACCTGCTTTGTATATCCCTGCGTAGGCGACGAAAACCAGTGCTGCCGCCTCAGCAACCAAAACAGGGTCATTTTTTGTAACATCAAAGGCACCATCGATAGGGCGGGAGAATTCGAAACTACCGTCAAATAGTTGGATAACACAAATGACAAGAATCAATAGCGTGGTTAGTGCTAAAATAGGGGTTTGAAAGGCCTTGACTTTCTTAATCCCGAGAATGTTAAGGATGGTAATCAAAACCAGTGCAGACATTATAATAAAGGTAGAATTTGTTTCTATGTCGAGATAGTTTGTCACGGCGTACATGTACGCAGAGAATCCGATTAAGGCAAACGCTGACTTCAGCAAAAACGAAGCCCACAGTCCGAGGCCACTAATTGTCCCGATTAACGGCCCATATGAACGTTCAAGGTATACATAGGCGCCACCATTAACCGGCATTGCAGATGCTAGTTCTGACTTAGATAGTGTTCCGGGTAAGAATACAATCCCGGCCAGTAAAAATGCTAACCAAATTCCTGGACCCATAACTGAGGCGGCGAAAGAGGGCAGAACGAATAACCCCGAACCAATACTAGCGGCAACGGTGACAATGATTACCCCAACTAACGTGAGCGAGCGTTTTATTGTCGATTTGACATCAGAAACAACCCCTGAGATGTCCCCTTTCAATAATTTTCCAGTGGTAGATTTGATATCCATTCTATCATCAATCCCGTACTTTCAGTGCGCAAACTGCCCTATCAGCAAATGTTTGTATTAACCGAAGGTAGTTATTGATTACTAATGAAATGTTGTGTAACCGTATCAATACTAAATACTGGCGATAACTTTCATTTCCACAGCAATCGGTGTCGGTAGAGCTCTAATTGCGATAGTAGTCCTAGTCGGCCCTACTTTCCCTAGTGTTTCAGCCCACACTTCGTTATATCCTTGAAAATCTCTGTCCATATCGACGAGAAAAGAGGTGACGTCGAGCACCTTATCGATTGATGAACCAGCCTCTTCAAGAATTCGAGCGATGTTATTGATCACGGCATGTGTTTGTGATTTGATGTCATAGTTGAGGGAATTGCCATCACCATCGTGAATTGGACCACCGGGGATTTCATTGGTTCCGGGTTGCCTTGGGCCGACTCCAGACAAATATAGCAAATCTCCAACACGTCTTGCGTGAGGGTATGCACCTACCGGCTTTGGAGCAGATTCTGTGTTGACGGAACCTTCAGCAACCGTCGGTTCCCAAAGTGCTGGGCCTCCGGTTGATTCTGCAGTGACGCCTTGTTCATCAACCGAATCTAAGACGCCTCGTTCGCCGGCAAAAACTTCTACATCATCCTCATCATACTCTTTATCACCAAACCCTGATGGGGTAGGATTTAGATTTACCACTGCGCAGCCAGCACCGTGTATTGCCTCGTAAGCCAACACTTTTCCAGACAAATTGTTACGATTATCATTCATCGCAGATAGCCACCACATGGGTTTGAAATTAACGACTTTTTGCACCCGTATCTGCTGTTGGATAGTTCTTGACAGTTGACCTACATCCTCTAACCGGCCGGCAGCAAGAAATTCCAATATCTTCAAATTCCATTCATCATCTTTTAGTGAGTGAATACGATCATCCGCTGGATTAATATGATCAGTAAACATTCTATTTGATAGTGACATAGCGGTTATTGCTACAGCCTTACGGCCAGATTTTTTCACCAATTCTTTGCACGCTTTTGCTAGAACAGTTGTCTCACTACGGTCTGCATAAACATTTGAAGAAACGATTACTGCTGGAATCTTATTATCTGGATTCAGTAGTGTTAATGCCACCACAGAACCAACATCTATCGGAAAGCCGTGGTAATTTACACATCGACTTTGTAGGCCACGTGCCTTATTTTCATTATTCCATTGCTCGGCAAATTCAGCATCTATATTTAGCGAATAATGAATAGAACCCAGTTCATGGAAATCATGGTCAACCATAACCCACTCAGGGTTGGGGTCAGAAATCAGTTGATGACCGATTATACTTGGCCAGGTTGTTGAATATATTATTAGTAAATCAGCACCACTGTCTTGGATAATTTTTGCCGCATCGTCATATGCATGTCGTAACTTAGTCCATCCTGGGTTAAGCTCTGGAGCTAGTACGGTATGTGGGTGAACTGGAACGACAAAAGATTCGACAATTTTACCCTCTGACAATTCTATGCCTCCTTAT
Source organism: Euryarchaeota archaeon UBA229 (assembly GCA_002505355.1). Taxonomy (GTDB): domain Archaea; phylum Thermoplasmatota; class Poseidoniia; order Poseidoniales; family Poseidoniaceae; genus MGIIa-L1. Next base: position 17,207 of record DAUW01000034.1, read on the forward strand.
GCTTGTACACTGGCCATTCGACAATTGCGTTTCCGGTACCTATGATGGTTCCGTATCCGTGCAAAATCGCAGGGTATTGTGGCACGTCTAGAGTCGATAGTAACCAAGTAAAGGCACCACCATCTGTCTCAGCGATGGCTTGCTCAGTAAATTCTGGCATTTCGTCAATAATTCTCTGGCACTGTCCCGATTTCATATAATCGATAATTCTCATATCCCATAGATGCATTGCGTGACTTGTGATATGCTCTTTGCTCATATCTTCAGGAATTTCCGATTCAGTAGTAAAATGCCGGTGTGAAAGTGAGTTACTGGCTAGAACAACGACTTTTTTGCCACTCTCAATAATCGCTTCACGAGTAACGCGTCCGAGTTCCATCATCATCTCTTGCATTACCTCGACTGAGTAGTATGCTCTAGAGCGGTTGCTTGATATGACGACCAGTGGTTTGTCCCACTCCGGTCTAAACATATGCCCAGTGGTTATCGTGCCATAGTCGACTCTAAAGTCAGGGTTAGTCATCATTTTAACCGCAAGTCCTGCGCCGTGCGCTTTGTCA
>DAUW01000064.1:0-6931 GCA_002505355.1 Euryarchaeota archaeon UBA229
ATAACCACTTCACCATATCCGCGATATAGTAAGCGAGCAGGAATCCCTCTTTGAGTCAATCGGTTAAGACAATCATTCGAAGCCAGGTGGCGGCGGCGGTATTTCTCGATTGAGTCCGAACTCAATTCGACGATTCTCAGAACTGCTGGTAATTCCAGCCAATCTTGCTTTGAGGACATTTTCTGCATGCTCACGACGAGCTTCATTTCTGCGGGCTGCAGATGCTTTGCCCCTTACGTAGAGCAATCCCATTAGCGTAACTAAGAGCACTGCGCCAAGAGCAGCCTGTACTGCTGGTTGTTTCAGTAATTTGTTGATGGCATCAGTTTGGTCATCAATTATGTTTGACTTAAGCCGCGAGTCCTCGGCAACTAAGGTAATACTTACCGTATCCATAGCAAATGTTGAACCAAACTCACTTGCCGTCACCATTAACTGATATTCTCCGGTGTCGACCACTTCACCAGAGAAAACGATTAGGCGTGCTCCCCCAAGTTCGGGTGTGAAGGTGACCGTTTGGAAATTGGTATCGGCAGCAATTCCCGCAACTGCTTGCCATTCCAAGATTATCCCTGCGTTAGCCATCTCAGTACTAATGGTACAAGTGAAGGTAAACCAATCACCACCAGCCAAATCCAAATTTATCAGTGACTGATTACAATTCAGTTGTGCCTCACCAGCATTTCTGCTTGGATCATTTGGCCAGTGATCGAGTCTGTAGGCACCAGCGGTTTGATTATCACCCCAGCCATCGCCATCCGAATCCATCCACTGCGTCTCTTCATCCGGAAATGAATCTTCAATATCTGCCCAGCCATCCAAATCTCCATCTGGACAACCTTGTTTCGTACCTGCGTTTGCCGTACCAAACTGATTCGGGCAACTGTCACCCATTGTTCCTCCTTCATTGTCGCCATAGGAATCTTGATCGCTGTCGAACCACTGAGTATTATCGCCAAGCCATAAGTCGTTTTCATCACTTGCGCCATCACCATCCTCGTCCGAGCAGCCGTATTGATCTAGTGTTGAGGTCCCTACAACCATCGGGCAGGCATCGGGATTAGCTCCGCTGGCATTATCTCCATAACCATCACCATCAGAGTCAGACCACTGAGTGCCATCATTTGGAAATGCGTCAATTGTCTGCGCAGTGCCATCACCGTCATCATCAGGGCAGCCAAATAATCCGACGAAAGAATAGCCTTGCTGGTTGGGGCAATTATCAGCCTGGAAACCACTTACATTGTCGCCAAACCCGTCAGAGTCTTGATCAGACCACTGACTTGGTTCCAGCGGAAATGCATCGGCTCCATCACTAACATTCCAGCCGGCATTATTGTCGGACGGAGCAGTCACATCTGAGTAACCATCACCGTCAGTATCCGGACAACCGAGTCTGTCAAGGGTTGAATTTCCGACAACGAAGATACAATTATCTTCCATATCATCGAACCCATCTCCATCAGTATCTTGACTGCGCGTTGGGTCGTTGGGAAAAGCATCGCTTAGGTTAGAAATACCATCGCCATCGTCATCGGGACAGCCAAAGCGGTCAATGGTGGAGGTTCCTGCTTCGGTTGGGCAGGAATCGTGCTCGATGCCAAATGCATTGTCGCCATATCCATCACCATCGCCATCCAGCCACTGAGTGGGTGTTGTCGGTAATTCATCTTGAACATCATCCCAACCGTCACCGTCAGTATCAGGACAACCTAATCGATTTCCTAGCGTTGAATTACCGTGCTGATTAGGACAAGCATCGGGGTTGACTCCTGCAAGATTATCGCCATAGCCGTCACCGTCAGAGTCTAACCATTGTGATGGCTCATCGGGCTGAGCGTCATCTGAATTGGCCCAGCCATCACTATCATTGTCTGGGCAACCCAAAATGCCGTTCCGCCAGGAATCGCCGGGAGTATTGGGGCAACTATCGGCATCGTTGCCAGTTGCCTCATCACCATAGCCATCAGAATCAGTGTCACTCCATTGAGTTATATCGTTGGGAAACACATCCGCACCATCAGCGTATGTCCACGTATCGTCCGTATCTGAATATCCATCACCATCAGAATCTGGACATCCCTGTCGATCTTCGGTGGAATAACCCTCTACTCCCGGACAATCATCATCAATCGCATCATCAACACCGTCACCATCCGCATCAGCCCATCGGGTAGAGTCACTGGGAAAGGCATCAGCCCCATCTGAGGTTGTCCAACCTAAGTCCGGGTCTGACCATCCGTCTCCGTCGGAATCTGGACAACCTAACCTATCATTCACCGATGTTCCACTGGCTGTCGGACAATCATCACCATTGGTACCGCTCGTGTTGTCACCATAGCCATCTCCATCGGTATCGACCCACTGTGTTGGATCGTTAGGCCAAATGTCAGCACCATTGGCGGTTGTCCAACCAGCATCAGCGTCAGAATAGCCGTCGCTATCGGTATCTGGGCAGCCTAGTCTGTCCTGACTGGAACTGCCCTGTACTCCAATACAAGCATCCGGATTGTTGCCGCTTGGGTTGTCACCATAGCCGTCATTATCGACATCTTCCCACTGTGTATTGTCATTGGGAAACGGGTCGTCAGTATCGGCATAGCCATCACTATCACCATCCGGACAACCCAAATTACCTAGCTGATTGGAAGTGCCAAAGACAACCGGACACGAATCTGCACTGACTCCAGCTGCATTATCGCCGTATCCATCGCCATCTTGGTCTGCCCACTGAGTAACTTCGTTTATGAAAGCATCAGCACCGTTGGCAGTCGTCCAGCCACCATCTGGGTCTGACCAACCATCTCCATCAGTGTCGATGCATCCGTACCGGTCTTCAATTGAGCTACCGGTAACTCCGATACACGAGTCGCCAAACGTTCCTGCGGTATTATCGCCAAACGTATCACCGTCAGCATCTACCCATTGGGTTGAATTTCCAATAAATGCATCGGCACCATTACTTATCAGCCATACTGGTCCATTATTTCCAGACGGATCCGGGTCACTGTAACCATCACCGTCGTCATCGGGACAGCCAGATCGGTCCTGGTTGGAGGTACCACTAACCACAGGACATGAATCTGCCCCGCTAGCAACAGGCCAACCTCCATCTGGGTCGGAATAACCGTCACCATCATTGTCAGCACAGCCAAAGCGGTCCAATGTTGATGTTCCGGGTGAGACCGGACAAGCGTCAGGCTGAGTACCAAGCGAATTATCACCATAACCATCGGAATCTTGGTCAGCCCACTGGCTTGGTTCATTGACAAAGGCATCAGCACCGTTAGCAGTGGTCCATCCAATATCTGGGTCAGAATAACCGTCGCCATCAGTATCCGGGCATCCAGTACGGTCAATTGTTGAGGTACCGGCAACATTCATGCAATCATCAACGCTATCTTCTACTCCGTCCAAGTCTGCGTCGAGTGTTAGGTTCACTAGGGGTACTTCTTGATTAATGGCGAGGGAGAAAAATTGGGGACCTGATGGGACGTTTGTCCCAACTACGTGAACCTCCCAAGTTCCCGCTAATGGTGCAGAGAAATTCATGATCCTAAGATTGTTTAAATTGTCATTTAAACTGTGAACTGTTCCTGTCGGGTCAGTCAAGGCAAGGTCGAGGTCATTGACGAGGTGTGGCGTTACCCCCGGTGTGGCAGCAGGGTCTGAATAAGCCAATGCCACCTGCAAGTCATGAGCGCCGTTGGGTAGGGTGAAGCTCCAGCCCCGATCGTCTAATGTTGACACGGACTCACTGTGAACAAAACTAGTTTGAACCGCACTGTACATATTCAATCTACCGTTGCCTTCGTGCATGTTAGGTACCGCCTCACCAGCGCCGTTTGTCGGGCTGCCATATTGACCAGTCATGTCAGATGTTGACGCCCCCAAGATTGCTTTTACTAAGTGCGAGGTTGGATTTGAAATCCCTTCATTTTCAATTAAATGCTCCAGTAGTAATGCGGTAGCTCCGGCAGCGATTGGTGTGGCCATGCTGGTGCCGCCCATGTAGCAGTATTCGGTCTCTGAACTGTCTGAACCCCAACCACAAGAGGATGCTGCTGGACCGGAAAATCTTGACTTCGTCGAATAAATGTGGGTTCCGGGCGCAACGAAGTCTGGCTTGATACGTCCATCTTCCGTCGGTCCTCGACCGGAGAAGTCAGCCATACCATCCGCATTATCTGCATTACCGCCTCTTGATGGCCGATAGTTTTCAGAAGCACCTATTGATATCGAATTTTTTGCTGTTGCTTCCCACAGAAGCGAGTTGTCATCAATTTCTCCATCGCCATCACCGTCGAATGCATCATTGCCGTTGGCAAAGAGAATGACTAATTGTTGGTGAGTCAGGGCGCCCATGTCAATCTGCATTGAGCCAGTAGAATATATTCCGTAATCGTCGCAGGGCGCGCCTTGACTAGGCCTAATGCAACTACCCCAAGAATTTGTGTGCACGCGACTATTGTTCTCAACGGCGACATCGAGAAAATCCTGATAATCATTCGGTATTCCACCGAGGCCACCACTCTGTTCGAATGCGTGCACCAATAATTGAGCCTCAGGTGCAATACCCATAACGGCGCCACCACTCGATGTACCATCGCCTAGTACTGAACCGGCGACGTGAGTTCCATGTCCATTGTCGTCATCAGCACCATCATCACAGGGACCCGGATCAGATGGACTATTCCACGTGCAGTGAGTAAATGGAATTGGCCATGAGTAAATACCCAGGATGTGATCACTGAAATCTGGGTGCATAGTTCCATCATCGACTCCACTATCTAATCCTGTATCACCGACAGTCACTGTTATTCCACTGCCGTCTAGACCGGTCCAAGAGTTATCGAGGGCATTCATTTTGAGATTATCTCGCACATCGTCCGAATTAATTATGGTATTTGCTACGGAATTAACAATGTAAGCAACCGGTTTTTCTTCCAGCCATTCGATTTCATCTTGTGCAGCAAGCCACTGGACACCGGAAATGCCAGTACTCAAAGTGGCAAATCTACTGCTGTAAGAAAGAATATTGATGTCATCTCTTGTTGCTATTCCTGGTGGTAGGTCATAGCCGGACAACACCGCATCAAGGGTCAAAGTTCCTTGTTCCGCCAGCGATTCCGCTAAACCAAAGCGTAGTTTATCCACGGCATCGAGTTTTGCCAATCCAAGTACCGATAATTCACTGAGTGTCGTCAGTGGTACATTGCGCAGTTGGCAATTAAACCCGTTTGGTGGCATGAATGAATCACATGTTATGCCGTTATCTGCTAACTCATGGCGCCACTCGGTAGGGACTGGCAGTTGGTGGGTAATGATGTATCTACCACTCAATGATTCATCACCAATCCAGTCGGCAAAATTCTCCAGTGGTATTACTGGCAGATTGCGATAGATTAGGGTAATCTCACCGGCTGATTGTTCGCTATCAAACCAACCGTTGATTAGTTCACCACTCGGATAGATGTTGATTTTCTCCAGTGATTCAGTTTGTGTTGATTCTGTGACGAGGGCTGGTGGAGATTGAGCATCATCAGCCATGGTCATAGGCGCCATCAGCTGTAGGATAAAAAACAGGCACAGGGTAACAGACTTGATTGACATACCTCGGCTCATGTTCAACCACTACACCCGGCCCCTCATGAATCATTTGCTTGATTTGTTTTTAGTGAGTCACTACGAGAGTTCAAAAACCCAGTTGCTGGGGGAGTGCTATGACAAGTGGCAAAGGAGCTTCAAACGGGGTGGACCTCATGGCTCCTTCACCAGAGGACGATAAGAAGCAGGTCGTTGGCAGGCAAATTTGGCGAGTAGTACCATATGCCAAAAAATATCCCGGAAGGGTGTTTTCCGGAATCTTTTCCAACGCCATGGCCCGAATGTTTGACCTTATGCCGTTTGTTGCGATTGGGTATTCAATAGATTACTTTACCAGTAACAAAATGAGCGGTCCAGAACTGCTGCAGGATTTTGTCATTGCTTTGCCGGGAAACATAGAAGTAGGCTATGGGTTTTTGATTTTCCTTGGATTTTTCTTCCTAGCGTTTTTCCAAGGCTTATCGGAGTATTCATGGCAAACACTCGGTTACAAAATACAACACGACCTGAGGATGGATGCAACTAAATCGATTATCTCAATGGAGGCTTCATACTATGACATGCGACAGACCGGCCAGATTATGTCGGTACTCTCCAGTGACGTCAACCAATTAGAGGATGTTGTTGCGGATTCATCAACTTCAATAATCCGGATTGTTGTGACATTCTTCACCGCATTTGTTATCCTCGTAACCATGTCCTGGAAACTAGCCGCAGTTGTGTTTGGTCCACTGGTAATGATTGTGCCGTTAGTGTACTGGTTTTCCACGCGTGTACAACGCAAATACCGCAAACAGCGAGAGTCTACGGGAGACATCACAGCTGTACTGGAAAACCTAATTTCTGGAATATCTGTCGTTCAAGCTTACAATGCCCAAGACTGGGAGTCTGATAGAGTAAATCGAGAATCAGCGGCATATCGGGACCAAGCAATCGGTGCAAGTCAGGACCGCAACAGGTTTGTTCCAATGATCTACGTTATCGCTGGTGTGGCTTTTGGATTACTGGTTTCTGTTGGCGGAGCACTTGCTGGAGATGGTCAAATTACCACTGGTCAATTAGTAACATTTCTTCTCATTAGCACTAGAATGACAATGCCGTTGTTCATTTTTGGCATACTAATCAATCAATTACAGCGAGGTGAAGCCGCTGCTCGCAGGGTATTCGCAGTCGTTGATTTGGAACCGGAAATTTTTGACAAGCCAGACGCTGTCGAGTTGAGTGAAGACATTACTTCAGTTGAATTCCGCGACGTCTATTTTACCTATCCAAACACCTCAATTCCAGTACTAAGTGGAATTTCATTCACAGCCAAGGGTGGCGA
>DAUW01000064.1:7310-8039 GCA_002505355.1 Euryarchaeota archaeon UBA229
TATTGATGAGATATTACACCGTTGACAGTGGAGCTGTCCTAATCAACGGTGTGTCAATCGATGATTACACGCTAGACTCAGTAAGAGACAAAATCGGCTTTGTATCCCAAGAACCATTCTTGTTTTATGGCACAATCAAGGATAACGTGATTTACAACCAATCAGCCGATGATAGTGAACTCCAGACTGCGCTGGAATTAGCAGGAGCATGGGAATTCATACAAGAATTAGAGGAAGGTCTGGAGACTATGGTCGGGGACCGCGGCGCAAAATTGTCTGGTGGGCAGCGGGCGCGTGTGTCACTGGCTAGGGCGCTTCTAAAGCGACCGTCGCTGCTGATTCTCGATGAGGCATCAAGCGCTCTTGATGCCGAGACAGAACGTAGGATTCAAGAAAACCTAATCGCCAGTGGCAACGATCGAGCAACAATTGCTGTGGCACATAGGCTCAGCACGATAAGGAATGCGAATGAAATCCTGTCAATGGTTGATGGTGCGGTTGTAGAGCGTGGTACTCATGATGAATTGGTTGCTGCTGGTGGCGTATATGCTAGTCAATGGACTATCCAAACAGGTGACATGGCCGGTCTTTGATTAGACGCGCTTGACAATCGGTCGCAAAATAGTAGTCTTCTCCGATTTTGCTGGTTGGTCAATAAACTTCTTATTGCCAAGAATAATAAGAGTTGATAACAGTACAAACATTGGTATGCCAACTATCAGCGACCAT
>DAUW01000076.1:0-122 GCA_002505355.1 Euryarchaeota archaeon UBA229
GCTGAAGTTGAATTAAACGATCCTGACGGAAGATGGATATTTGTATCTGGTCAATGTGAATGGGAAGGTAGCTACACGCTAGTTGACGGCGAGTGGATTGAACCAACCGTTAACGACGACGG
>DAUW01000076.1:494-666 GCA_002505355.1 Euryarchaeota archaeon UBA229
GTTGGTGCTCTTGCGCTAATCGTGATTGTAATTCTAACACTGCTATTCCTGCGCAGAAGCGGTAGCGAGGGAATGGATGGCGACTACAAGGATTTCAACCTAGCAGGAGCATTCCAACAAGATCCGGTTGAGCAGTATGTCCAGCAATTAATCGCTCAAGGATACCCTGAGG
>DAUW01000076.1:969-48550 GCA_002505355.1 Euryarchaeota archaeon UBA229
TAATCGCTCAAGGATACCCTGAGGAAACCGCTCGGGCATATGCGCAACAATACGCAGCACAGGCCGGATTAGGAGGTGCAGGGGCTGGAGCAGCTCAAGCCGCAACAGCAACTGCCTCTAACCCTGCGATGGACGCGGCGTATCAGCAGTATTACCAGCAGTTTATCTCACAAGGGTACGATGCTCAAACTGCAGCAGCTTATGCTCAACAGTATGCAGCACAATATATGCAACAGCAAAATTAGGCCTCGATAGAATTGATTGACTTGTAGGTCAATGAGTTCAAAAGAGACAGGCTGCAGGCTCGTCCATGGACAAGACTGACATGTACACAGTTGCGGATATCTCGTTAGCAGAATCAGGAGCACTCAGAGTTGATTGGGCCAGAGCCAGAATGCCTGTGCTCGCTGCACTCAAAGAAGAGGCACTCAAGACTAAACCACTTGCCGGAATGAAAGTAGCAGGTTGTTTGCACGTAACCAAAGAAACTGCGGTACTCATAGAGACTATCGCAGCAGCTGGGGCTGAAATCTCGTGGTCAGGATGTAACCCATTGTCGACTCAAGATGATGTTGCTGCATGGCTGGCAGCAGAAGGATATTCTATACACGCCTGGCACGGACAGAGCGTCGAAGACTTCTACTGGTGCATTGACCGAACCCTCGAATTCAACCCAACATTGACCCTAGATGATGGAGCAGATTTAATCGTTAGAGTGCACGGTGAAAAAAGTGAATACGCAGAAGGCGTAATCGGCGGAACTGAGGAAACCACCACTGGAGTCCATCGACTAAGAGCGATGGGCAAAGCGGGTGATTTGAAATACCCAGTAATTGCAGTGAACGATGCTATCACTAAGTGGGATTTTGACAATGTTTACGGCACAGGGCAATCCACAATTGATGGAATCCTAAGGGCTACATCCGTACTCATTTCAGGAAAAACCTTCGTGGTCGCGGGCTATGGACACTGTGGTAAGGGTGTAGCTATGCGTGCACAAGGAATGGGCGCGAATGTAATTATTACTGAGGTAGACCCGCTACCTGCTTTGAGAGCAGTAATGGATGGCTTTAGGGTAATGAAAATGGACGAAGCCGCAAAACATGGAGACATATTTTGTACCGCTACAGGTATGAAGGATGTTATTGTTAACCGACATTTTGCGTCGATGAAGGATGGCGCAATAATCTCCAACACCGGTCACTATGACTGCGAGATTAACATCGAGGACTTGAAGGCACAATCCGCTAGCAGCAGGACCATTAGAGACAATAATGTAGAATACACCATGAACGATGGCAGGAAGATTTACTTGCTTGCAGACGGGCGTTTAGTCAATTTAGCTGCGGCTGAAGGTCACCCATCTGAAGTTATGGATATGTCATTTGCCAACCAGTATCTTGCACTTTGCCGTCTAGCAAATGAAGGCTCGGAAATGAAACCGATAGTTTATGATATCACCACCGAACAAGACCAAGGATTAGCGGTTACCAAACTAGCAACTCTTGGCTTTTCAATCGATAATCTAACTAACGATCAAACAGAGTATCTTGACGACTACAATGCAGGAACGTGATTATTCTTCTTCATACGGTTGGGCGTCAATCAACGGCGAATCGCCATCTTCAATCACACCCATCTCATCCAAGTGAGACTCGAAATCGGGTAGTTCGATATTCCAATTTTTTGGAAGTTTGTTCTTTTCTTCAACAATTATTAGCATTCTTTCTTGCCATGCAACAGGTTTTCTTTGCAAGATATACATGTAAAGGACCGAGGTTCGAATCTCCTCTGATATTATGCTGTAGCCTGAGGACGACTCGAAATTCATGGCTCTTAATAGATTAAACGCTGGTCTGTTAATCGTTCTGAACATATTCTTGGTAAACCTCATACCAGCAATCACTGCAATAAAGATAACAACGCTGGTTAGACAGAAAGCAGCAAGTCCTTCTCCTGCTAAGAAATTTGATAAAACAATCACGCCAAACAAAACTGGAACAGTAATTAGCATGAAGATAGTTGTCTCGGATACTGGTGCCTTGCGCATTTTTGACTCTATTGCTAACCACCCTGGATGACGCTTTTCCCATGGTTTGAAGTGTTCATTTGAATTCTGCTGTACTGCCGTATTGAAAAGCCCCAGTAGTTGATGTACGCGTCCATACTGGCTGGTGGCGACATCCATGTTCTCGTTTAGTATCGTCTCTATTCGCTCACGACCTTCTGCGTACAAGCCAAGGTCTGCCAAGATTGTGGCTTGTTCAATCAGCGGTGTGACCTCGTAGGGAGCATGAAGTCTGACTTGTTGCCACCAATCGAGAGCGTCAATCATTAAACCAAGTTCATCGGCTAATAGTCTGCCACCGCGAACCCACATATCGATTCTTGTTGGGTCTAATTTTACGATTGTCTTGACTGCAGTAAGCGATTTTGAAGCTTCGATAAGGCTTGCTGCCTTGCCATCAGCCAATAAATGGGCATCGGAAATTAGCTGCCAAGCATCGACATGTTCAGGGTCCAACTTGACTGCCTTGTAAGCCATGGCTAATGCGACATCTCGGTCTCCTTTGTCCAGTGCTTCGATGGCATCTAAGTAGTGATTCTCAGCACTCATGGTTAACTGCTTGTCAATGAATTACTTAATCATCGCGATTTCTCTTTCTCGACCGTGCTTTCAGTGGTTGAGGTCCTCTGTTGTGCGCATGATTTGCTGATTTACCCTTAGCCCTGCGGAATCTTCGGTTAGCATCATCTGATCGGTTTTGCTTCGGTCTTCCACCATTCCCTCCTCGACTAGGGGGTTTTGATGTTCTTGATTGGCCATGCTTAGGCTCGCCGCACCTGTTACATTCAGTTCTGAATGAAAAGTTGACGTTACCACAATTGTTGCAGGTCCAGTCGTTGTCAGCAAATGTTTTCTTTGGGCTGTTTCTATTTCGAGCTTCTCTGTTCCTTGAGTCTCTATTATTCCCGTGCCTTGAGCCATCACTGCCGCGACGATTCGAATCGCGAAACTGGGAGTCTCTACGAAAATTATCTCGACGTTGGCGACTAAAGTTTTCATTTCTGTTGTCTCGGCGACCGCCTCCTGAATTTTCCCGGCGGTTATCTCGACGATGGTTCCTAGAATCAGGGCGTCTGTTATCTCGCCAGTGTGAACCTCGCTGATTGTCACGATGTGTTCGCTCATTGCGTCCACGATTGTCTCGATACCGAGAATCATTCCTGTCGCTTCGTTGATAGTCAGACCTGTCACGATTTTCACCCCGAGGGGTCTTTGCGCGAATTTGCGCGTCGCAGCCGATGAAAATATCTGGGTTCATTTTTCTATCAAGGTGGGCAATATGGGCGATTGGGTTATCTGTACCACCGAGAACTGCGTCAATTTTGCCAATGTAGGTTCCATCGTCAACTTTCACTATGATAGAGCCAAGTGCTGGTGAAGACCCGGTGAACGGTGCCAAAAGTCCACCTTCGTGGCTTAGTGATTCAATAGTTGCCTTGAACATCTAATTTACGTCCGTTGATATTATTCCTCGTCTCTACGAACAAGCGCTGCTCCAAATAGGGCGATAGAAATAGTAGCGAGCATAGAAATGCTTGGCAATGCACTAACGTCATCACCACTGGTATCATCATCAGATGCAGTACCGTCGTTGGATGAATCCTGTGCATCAGGGTCTTCAACATTGACTTCCAGTATGCTATTGATATTTGATTCATCAGTTGCGGTTATGATTACGTCATATGTGGTAATTTCCTGCATGACACATGTGGCAATAGAGACGTCTATTTCCCAGTTAATGCCTACCTGGGTGAAGTCGGTTGCGCTTGCTCCACAAAGTTGCAAAGTCATTGATACACTTTCTCCGTCAGGGTCAGATACAGTACCTTTCAGCGTAAATTGTAGCCCAGTTGCGTCCCATGTTGCGTTATTACCGTCGAAACTGGTGCGCAGAGAAATGATTGGTGGTAGGCTTTGTTTTTCTAGTCCAAAGTCAAATACATAATCAAAATTCATCATGTTGTTAGCAGTGGCACTACCCATAACCATCACCATTCCTGGCTTTAGACCGTCCATCGGTAAAGCAATAGTAATTGGTTCATTACTTGCCATCGAAGAACGCATGGCCCCCATAACTCCATCTTGGTGTGCATGGGCGCTGACCGTCATTTCAGCTACCAAACCTGTTGGTGTGACGGTGTAGTCTATATTTTCCCCGTCAGTGATACTCGCTGCGGCAGTGAATGGCTGTCCAAAGGTGAAATCTAGTGTCTCATCTGCGGTAGCGCCAAAGGGATCTACTACGCTGCAAGTGGCTGATGATGTGCTGGTGCCCGAGGGGGAGGTAATCAATAAATTTCCAGACTCATCTTGTCTTGATTCCCAACCAGCATCAGTAAACGAACAGTCAAGATTCCATCCATTAGAATCGGTTGCCCAACCGGACAATTCGTCCGCAGCGATAGTGAGATATTCGGTACCAGTCATTAGAGGGATGATTGAGTTATTTGCTGGTTTCATATTGGTCCATTCTGGGATATCATTCGATTCAGGCTCTGCGGTGGTGAAATCTATGAACAGGTTTCTTCCGACCGGCCAATTAGATTTGTCATAATCAACATGCTGGTATATTCTCAGTTTACCATCGGGGAGGAATTCTTCCTCTGGTGCAGTGTAGTCTAGTCCTTCAACAAGCTCGGCACCGTCGTCTTCCATACCAAAGCCGGCGATTCTCAACCCTTGCAGTGCAGGGAATGTCATGACTAGGTCAGCATTAGTCATGTTAGTGACGTTCAGCGCTAGAGTAAAGTTGGACACTCCTTGGTTTGGTAACTGGTCAAACCTCATATTGTTATTTTCACCAGTTTTGACGAAGAGGCTAATCTGTAGGTCATCGGTGGCGGCAACAGGGATTTCCTTGCAATCAGCTGATGCACCAAAGTTAGTACATGAACGCTCTTCTGGGTGGTTTGGCGCAACTAAGTCCACTTCGTCGAGAGCTATTCCCTCCTCGACAAATTCGAGGTCATTCCATGCAACACCGCTGTTAGTTCGGTGTGGGACGCCTTCCCTAATACCAAGTCTAGTTTCCATATCTTCAATGCACATTGGTCCGATTTCTCGGACTGCTTCTCGCTCATCAGTACTAATCCAGCCGTTATCACCGCCAGGTGCACCATCGAATAATCCATCCAAATTTTCTCGCACAGTAGCCGAGTTGCTGCCGTTGACAAAAGCGGTTGCATCCATTTCTGCCGTAGCCCAATCAGCACCAATATCTATGTTGAATAAGGCGAAATTGTAATCGAACAGGTCTTCAAAGGTATAGCCTGAGCAATCGACATCAGACAGGCCACTACTTCCCTGTCGACCTTCGGTTTCTACCGGTTGGTTAACCGTTAATTCAGGTGCGGTAACTCCGCTGGATAAACCCATCATAATCATCATAACTAGCATGGTTATTGCGGTGACTGGAACATAGTAACTTCTAGTTGCCATAACTGCCGGTAGTCTGTACTTGTCTAATACTCTTTGGATGTCAGCGTACTATATGGTGTGTTATGGCTGTATCCTGGCCATACGGGACTTAAACCAAAACCACGGCAGTATAGTCCACAATGCGGCACAAAGCCACGCTACTATAGGTGATACACCTCTGTCGATTCCTGCGATATTTGTCTCTAGCAGGTGGTGGAACACTCCATTAGGTGACAACAAGTCCAGTAGCCCTTCAATTCTTATCATGTTAGGGTCGTTCAAGTCTCCTACGTTAACCCCCGAGGCAAAAGCCACCATCGACGTGACTAAGGCCCAAAGGAAGGTAAACAAAAACCACATGCCGACGCCAAAGGCAATGGAGGTGCCTTGGTCTTTTGAGTAAGTTGAAGCAATCAGGCTGAATATTACGTACCAAAATAGCACTAGCGCAACGGACACGAATGATGCAATAGTTTCCCAGATAACTACACCTTGACTCAACCTAGACATCACGATGAAGATTGAAATAAGCCACAGCACCCAGACTGGAATTAGAATGGCGAACCAGTGACCTAAAGCGATTCCTAGAGCTTGCTCTTGTCTCGGCATGGGTTGGGATAATCTAACCTCTAATACTCCACTGAACCGGTCTTTACTGACACCATCAAACGATAATAACACGCCGCACATTGTGCCGGCAAAAACGATTCCTAGGCTGGTGTAGAACATCACCTCCATGACATTGTTTGGCTTAATGCCGCCCGGTAGCATGACCTCTGGGTCTGAGAACCCCCAAGCCATACCAGGAATAAACAAGGTTAGTATTGGCAGCATAATTATCATTCTTGTTGAAACTAATTTCGTTGCAACAATCCTTTGGACAATCGATAGTACTTCACGATTTAGCATACTACTCTTCCTCCGAAATAGTTCTCAATGGCATCATGTTTGGCGATTGAATTTCCATGCCAATTTCCTCCACTTCCAAACCAGTTGCTTGGCACAGTAACTCAACTATATCAGGAGTTTTACGTTTCCACTCAGTGATTACGTGGCCCGCAGCGACAAGCTTGCTAACACAGTCGTCGGGCGGATTTTGTATAACATAGTTCCAGACAGTTTCACCTCGCAATTTTTCAATTACGCTGCCATCTACAATATATTCACCAATATCAGGTATTTCGGCGATGCTGTTTAGCTCGATCCGATTTGCTAAGCCTAACTTGCTTTCAATCTCATTAATTGAACCATTAGCGACTATTTGTCCCCGATGAATTAGCAACAATTTATCGATCAGGTTCACTAAACCACTGACTTGGTGTGATGAAATTATTACCGATACTCCTTGTTTGGTTATCTGTTTGATCATTTTCTCTACCGATTTAGCTGCTACTGGGTCAAGACCATTGAACGGTTCATCCAAAACGAGTATTTTCGGTGCCCCCATTAGGGCTATGGCAAGGCTGAGTCTTTGTCGCATACCTTGGCTCAATTCGTCCAGTGAGGCATCAGATCTACTACTCAGACCTACTAATTTGAGCAGTTTGTGGGGAGTTGTTGAATCCTGTCTCATGTTTGAGAATTCGGTAATTGTTTGCAATACTGAGCTAGATCCTGACCACCTAACCTGTTCTGGCATGTGGCCCACTATGCTTCTCAGTTGTTTGTCAATCGACTCATTGGCGTTAGTCAAATATTGATCATTGATTTTTACCCGTCCTTCATCAATTGGCATAATGCCGGCAAGAATACGCAAAAGGGTCGTTTTCCCAGCGCCATTTGGTCCAACAAGTCCAATAATTTCCCCCTTATTTATACTAAAATTTAGGGTAAAAACGCCCGGTCCTTTTCTTGTATTCCACGGGTTAGTGAATTTTGGACTAGGGATTCGATGACGAAAACTGACATTGACTAACTCAATTACTTTGTCCGCCATAACTCTGCCTAGTAGTTCAACTATGACAAATTAACTTGAAAATAACTCTACTTGGCAAACATTATTGTTCAGACGCCCAATCATCGACATGTTGAGATGCTTGCTTCGGTGATATTATCCTCGTTATTGGTAGGGGTTTTGTTTCTAATTGTCTTTCTCAAGAACAGCACCGATGAGAATAACAAAATGACCGTACGAGAGGTATATGGCGATAAGGCACTAGAGTTGTTTCTCGCGTGTATCGCCCTACTGTGGATTCTTCCTTACGGGGCAATAGCTGTGCTCCCGCTAGCATTGTTGGTCTCAGTCATGAGTCCTGCAGGCCGCCAGGCTTGGAGCGCTCATGGTAAGTTCCGCACCTATGCAATAACCGCAATGATAGTCATCCTACTAATGGGTGGATTAGTACCAACCTCCACACCTAAGTCTCCAGAGTCGTGGGGCCAGCCACTGTTTACGGAAAATCCCAATGCTCCACTATATCCATCAGGCCAGCAATACACATGGTTACGTTTGCCGACAGACGGAGGGCTAAACGTTGAGATCATTCAGTCTCTTAGTATTAGAACGCCACATCAGTACGGTAAATTCTCTGCAGCGTCATCGACTTTTTCGATTGCTGACCTATTCAATATGCAAGAGTCAAGACTTGATCAAGCAATACAACTACTAGACCAGCAGATTGTATTTGATATCGATGAGGATGAAATGATGCTAGAAACTATCAACGATAAAAGAAGTCACACCTACGATATTGGCACTGAATCATACAAATTAGATATTAGGTTGTATGAGTTAAGAAGTTTGACATTAACTTCAGACCCAAACGGATTCAAAGTAGGTGAGGTATTCTGCGTGGCTGAATCAACCTGGAGTGGTGAATTAAATATTCTCGTCGTAGTTCGACCCGTTGGTCACACGGGTTTGGAAAGTGATCGTTACGCAGAAGGGCTTACAGTACAATGGATTTCGGCCGATTAGGGCTTAAAATTGATAGTTTAGGGAAACCTAAATAATATATATCAGACGCTTTTCGGGCAACCTAAAGTGATACTATGATGAGGACGAAATTACCTGTGACAATGATATTAATAACGCTCCTTTCTGCAAGCCTTGCGGGCTGTGTTGGGAACGAAGATGAAGCGAGTACCTCAGCCTGTACCGGCGATGAGTTGAAAGTTGCCTTTGATGTGAAGGACGATTTAACACCAGAATCAATTGATAATCCAAACAGAATCGCCAG
Organism: Euryarchaeota archaeon UBA229; assembly: GCA_002505355.1. GTDB lineage: Archaea > Thermoplasmatota > Poseidoniia > Poseidoniales > Poseidoniaceae > MGIIa-L1. Next base: position 9,634 of record DAUW01000076.1, read on the forward strand.
TTACCTGTGTGACAAGTTGGGTATGGATGTCACCATATATGACGTCGACAGCGCAGCATTAGCAATGGAGGCGCTAAGATTCGGCAATGCCGATATCGCCATGAACATTGACGGTGGACCAGCATGGGTTGGATGGAATGCCTACGACTTAGAGGTGATGGCTGCAGATACCAAGGATGACGGCAGAGCATTCTATAACGCACATGCCTGGGTTTTACAGGGTAGCGAAATGGAAATTGCGCTCAATGACGGCGATGATAACACAGATCCGTTCGCCCTACTCGAGGGGAAGACCTCATGTCACACCGGCTGGTTGAAGTCTGCAGGAATGTTGATGCCAATGGGATATTTGATTGGTAATGGCTACGTGAATGTTCAGGGAGACCTGTCAGATACAGAGACACTTAGAACGACTATCAGCGAATATTTTGACGGATCAACCGGAAAAGGTAACCCGGCCTCAATCCCAGTAAGTGGCGGTCTGTATTCAGGCTATGCTGGAGCATTAGAATGCTTGAGTGAGGGCTATGGTGACGTGGCATTTGCTAAAGATTCAACAGTCGGCTCGTACTGTGATAACGAAGACGTCAACGATAATTCAGATTGGTGTTTGGACATAAGCCAGTACGTTCCGCTACCAAAGTTTGGTTCCTCTCCATCCCACTCGGTAATGTACAATGAAGAGGTATTAGCTGAGGATAAAGAACAAGCTATCAAGGATGCCTTGGTTGAAATGAAGAATGATGAAGAAGGTCTAGCAATTTTACAAGAGGTTCTTGGTACTGATGCAATGGTCGCAACAAACTCCCAAGAACACCTTGGTACCTATGGTGCAGCATTGGAAAACATACCCGGGATTTCCACAAAATACGGTAATGCATTCGATGGTGGTAACGCCTTATCTGAAATCAAGTCAACAATAACCATAGCGTATTACCTTGCTGAAGATTCATCAGCAAATGCCAACGCCATCGGTATGGCTGAGAGATTAGAGAATGAACTTGGAGTAAACGTAGAATTGTATGATGTTTCATCGGAAGGTATGATCATTCAAGCTCTAAGATTCGGCAATGCAGACATTGGTTTCATGGAGGGTGGTCCAGCATGGATTGCCTGGAAGGAGTATGATCTACAGGTCTTAGCAGTTGAAACAACAACTGCAGAGCGAGATACTTACTACAACGCAGCGGCATGGGTCCTAGCGAATAGTACTATGGCACAATATCACTTAGATGGTGATGCAACAACCGATCCATTTGCTGAGCTGGCTGGAAAAACCTCATGCCATACTGGTTGGTTGAAATCTGCGGGAATGTTAATGCCGATGGGTTACATGATTGGTAATGGATATGTAACTCCAGTGGGAGATACTGAAGATATCAATTCGCTGAGAGACACCATCAACGGCCATTTTGACGGCTCAACAGGTGCAGGAAATCCAGCATCTATCCCTGAAAGTGGTGGCTTATATTCTGGATATGCTGGGGCTCTTGAATGCTTGAGTGAAGGCTATGGTGATGTGGCATTTGCTAAAGGTGATGAATTCTCAACAGTTCACAAATATTGCGATAATGAAGATTCCAACGACAATTCTGATTGGTGTCTATCATTGGATCAGTACGTCCAACTACCTGCCTGGGGTTCTTCTCCAAGCCATCCAATAATGTACAACCCTGAAACACTTGATGTGAGAACTAGAAACGCAATCCTGAATACAATGCTTAGTTGGAATGATGAAATGTGGGTCCAAGATTACGAAATGAATGGAGTAAATTACACTGGCTGCTACAACACTGTAACAAATGTAGTTGCTGATATTCCTCAAGTACAATGTGGTGGGGAGATTCTTTCCACTGTCACCAGCAAAGGATATGGTCTTGCGGCAGGCAACAGCCAGAATCATTTAGGAAGCTATTCTGATTTGTTATCTGCAATACCAGGTTTGTCAAAGTATTATCATGACGAGAAATACGGTATAACAGATGCTGCATCTGAAACTAGTGAGTCTTAGTAGGGCAGTTGCTATATACACTCTGCTTGCCGCAAGGGATGGGGTGGATTTTTGGGGCGGCCTAAACCAGTGGATGAAATACCATTGTCCTCTAAATCAGAAGCTGGTTTAGACCCAATTATTCAACTAAGGAAGCTCGAAATCGGCTATAATAAATCACTAGTAAGCAACATCAATGTTGACATCTACCCGGGTGATAGGATTGCCATTATCGGTCCATCTGGCGTAGGAAAGACCACATTGTTGCGCACAATCGCTGGTTTAATTGCGCCTGTTTCAGGTGAAATTGCGAACAGCTATACAGCTAGAGGCCAAATTGGATATATTCCTCAAAAGTTAGGATTAGTTCGCCACAGTAGTGCCAAAAACAACATATTGTTGGGTGCACGCACCCGAAAATCAAGGTTCTATCCACCGTTCTTACGAATTGGTGAAACCCTCAACAAAGAAGTAGACCTACTGATCGATAAACTGGGAATCGCAAATATTTCGAACGAGCCAGTTAGAATATTGTCTGGTGGACAACAACGACGGGTTGCAATCGCCAGAGCGCTTATTCAGAAGCCAAAAGTTGTCATTGCAGATGAGTTTCTAGGCGAGTTAGATGTAGCAAATATTGAATCGATAATTGATATACTGCTAACTCAGTTGGAAAATATTGGAGCTACGTTAGTAATGGTTGAACATCAGGAAGACATTGCGCGAAGCATTGCGACAAGAATCTGGCGGATTGATGGTAACTCCATCACAGAGGAGTTGGTACCGTGAATAAAAAACTCCTTGCTAGCATAATTATCGTAATTTTGTTGACGCTTCTTGCAATCAATGATGTTATTGGCAATTGGTCTGATATCGACGGCGGTTTCGAAAATTTGTATATTTTCTTTACAGAAGATCTATTTCCACCAGATTGGTCTATACTAGAAGCAGAACCAAATCTAGAGTGCAGTTCAGATATTGGCTTCTTTTGCTCTCAGGCATGGAAAGGTATCTCTGAAACAATACAAATGGCCTTTATTTCTACAGTTATTGGTTTCATCATCGCCTTACCGATTGCCTCACTAGCGGCAAATAACCTGTATCCTCTTCCTGTGGCAATGGTTGCGAGAGTTATTCTTGCCGGGCTGAGGAGCCTGCCAAGCATCATCTGGGCGCTAATCTTCACTATCGCGATCGGTTTTGGTCCATTATCCGGAGTTTTAGCGATGACGCTTTACACGATTGGATACTTGGGTAAATTACAGTACGAAGGGATTGAAGGCATCGCCAACGAGCCTTTAGAGGCTTCAATGGCGATGGGATTAACGAGAAGTGAAAGGTTTGTTTTTGTCGTTATTCCCGAATCCAGCAACAACCTAATTAGTCAACTACTGTTTATGTTTGAGTACAATGTTAGACACGGTACCGTACTAGGTTTAGTTGGTGCAGGAGGAATCGGCAAATACATCGACACAAATCTTAAGTTCTTTATTTACGACAAAGCAATGGCATTCTTGATTGTGATATTTGTTGTTGTGGTAATCATAGACATACTATCGATGATTATTCGCTCCTATGTAACCGACGAGAGTGACTTCAAGCGGCCAAAGTGGTGGACAGTGTTACTACCAAGCGATGCAGCAATGAAACTTCACCAGCGTAATGGTCATCAAGATTAGTTATTCTGCTGCGATGTGGACAGCACCCGATTTGTAGAATACTTGAATCCGGTCAGGAACTTTTCTTGTTAGTGCAGCTACTGCCTCGTAGATTTCATCTTTCTTAACCTTGAATGCCTTGGCGGCACTGGCAGTAGACCACGGAACTGTTTCAAAGTCAGATTGTCGGATCCATTCAAACAGTCGTGCCTCGAGTTCGCTCAATTCATCCGCCATGATGTCCCCTATGGCAATGTTATACAAAACAACACCGACGGTTCGCCGTCTAGTTCAAACCAACAATTCTACGACAGCATTCCTCTGCGTCAATCTCACCATCAAGTAGTGAGTTGATAGCGCGGGTGAATGGCACACTTATCCCTTCGTCGTTTGCGCGCATAATGAACATTCTAGCTGCTCTAACCCCTTCAGCCACCATGGTCATTTCTGCGAGTGCCTCATCGACTGTGAGACCCGTGCCCAACTTTTCCCCCATGCTTCGATTTCTCCCATATGGAGAAGTTGCCGTGACGTAAAGATCGCCCAAACCTGCTGGACCAAACGCAACCTCTGCTTTTGCACCAAGTTGCGGTAACAATAGGCATCCTTCTTTGAAGCCTGCCATGAATATAGCTGCTTTTAGGTTGTCACCACCAAGCGTACCGACTTTTTTCAAACCATCAACTAGACCACATGTCAGAGCAATTACGTTCTTGAAAGCACCCCATAATTCTGCGCCGACTGGGTCAGACGCTGCATGAAGAATGAAGGTTTGAGTAGTTAGCGTTTCAGCTAATCGCTTAGCAACAGATTCATCCTCACTTGCCACGAGTGCGGTGGTAATGACTCCTCCAGCAGCCTCCGGCGCAATTGTCGGTCCGGTAACCACGGCCAATGGATTGTTTTTTTCCGCTGAGTTGAGTTTTTCGTGAATTGCTTGTGAAATCAAACGCTTGCCTGGAGCAAGGCCTTTTGCCAGATCGATAAGCACGTGGCCAGGCCTTAGATGAGGTATTATTTGATCGACAACATCTAAGATTACTGAGGATGGAATCGCTAACACAACTATCTCAACCCCCTCTAGTGCCTCATCGATATGCATTGTAGCCTCTAAACCTTCAACAGGGTGATCTGGTAGGTATTTTTTGTTAATCCCGTCCATTACTACGGACTCATAAACTTCTTGTTCGATGGTCCAACCTTTGACTTTGTGACCTTCCAATAACCACATTCTTGCCACTGCAGTGCCCCAATTTCCAAGGCCTAGAATTGCAATATGCGCCATGTATATCGAGTCTACGATATGGTTAGTGCTTATGTTAATTGTTGCTCAAGCAGACCTAAACTAGTGATTTACCAACTCATTGAGAGTATTGAATTCAAAAAAGGTCGTCGTCTTCTTCGTCAAAGTCAAAGACATCATCATCTGGTTTCGCTTCAGTTTTCTTGGCCTTGGTTGGTTTTGCTTTCGACTTCGCCGGTTCTTTCTCTGCTTTTTTGGGCGGCGCCTCTGGCGATTTTTCAGCTTTAGCAGCCTTTTCGGCTGCTGCCTTCTGTTTCATCTCTGCGGTTGCTGCTTGGGTTCTCGCACTGGCGATTTCCAATTCTCGAGCTTTGATTTCTTCTGCCGAGCGACCCGTTTGAGCAGCAAGACTTCTGCGGCGGTCTTCACGGGCTTTACGTTCGAGCTGCTTGTGCCTTGCTTTCTCGATATTTTGTAGCATATACATTGCATCATGCTCTAGCAATGGTGAATCTGAAATTAGAGTAATGTCTAGCCATCCACCTTCTTCGACAATAAATTCAGCCAGGGGTTCGAAGTTGAGGTCGGATTTTTTAATCTGCGTGTAATGCATTGCGTTACCAGTTCGATGTTCTACACCGGAAAAGTGGCAATAAAATTCTTTGGTTCCAATGGTTTCGCGCACAAGATCAAACATCTCTCCGTAATCCTCAGATGTTCGCATACTACCATGACCTCTCGAATGGATGTGCGCAATGTTTAGCACCGGCACCGTCCCCTCGACGTGGTTGACTACCTCGAGAACTTCTTCGAGACTACCCCACAATTCCTGCCGGCCGGACGTTTCAATGCCGATTTTTGACGGAGTTCCGTCTTTTAGCCACGGGAATACCGGATAAACATCTTCATCATCATGCCATATCTCGTGGACTCTATCAACAATCCCAGCAAATACATTGGCCAGTTGTTCATTTGCTGCTCTCCCTCGACCCATCTCGCCGTAGTGACCTGCATGGAGTGTTATATGTCGGGCATTAATCGTTTTAGCCGCTTGTAGAGTAGACTCAATTTTTGTCAAAGAGCGCCCTCTTTCAACACGGTCACCAAGAAGTTCTGAATAATAGGGTCCGTGGATGTTCATTTCAAATTCAGTTTTGTTTGCCAAAACCCCAGCTTGCCAGTATTGTTCAAAATGCTGGGGAGCAATCATCCTAACGGTTTGAACTTCCATGGTTTCTAAGCCAAGAGAGATGATGTCGTCCATTCCTTCGACAATTGTTCGCCCTTTGCATGATAACGGAATTCCTGCTGGACCTAATCTCACCGACAACAAACCCACCCCGCAGGTTCAAGCCAACGGTCACCTAATGATAAGACCTTTCCGTTATTAGGACAAAAAATCCCGGGAAAAGGCAAATTTGCAGTTATGATGATATGCGACACTTCATGAATGAGAGGTTCAACCCGCAGCCATGAGCAATTCAATCGAAGCGGCCATCGATGCTTTTGCCAATGGCTTACCAGTATGTTTGTTTGACTCCGAAAAACGGGAAGGTGAAACAGATTTACTATTTTCTGCCCAACATGCCACACCCGCTACAATGCGACAACTCCGGCAAGACTGTGGCGGTTTGCTGTTTCTAGCAATTGGTCACGAAGTTGGCGAGAAATTTGGTCTGCCTTTCCTACAAGATTTACATACCCAACCGGAACTTGTTTCCAAGTTTGATGTGCTAGAGCAGTTAGTCACCAATGATTTACGGTATGACGCCCGCTCAGCGTTCACTTTATCGCTCAATCACCGTGAAACCTACACAGGAATTACTGACAAAGATCGCAGTCTCACAACACGAAGATTCGCAGAGTTGACCAGCGAGGTTTTTTCCAGTAACCTCTCGCCAGAAGCCGCAAAAAAGTTGCTTGGCAGTGAATTCAGAACTCCTGGGCACATTCCTGTGTGCCGAGAGACCGAGGGCGGTCTAACCCGTCGTCAGGGTCATACTGAGTTGGCGGTCGGACTTGCTAGGTTGGCTAACGTATCTCCAGTGGTAATCGGTGCTGAAATGCTTGAACCAGACGGCGACTTGGCCTTGTCAGTAGATGCTGCTAAATCATGGGCAGAAACTCGTAACATTCCGTTCCTTGAGGGAGCGGACATTATCCATGCTTTGGCTGAGATGAGTTAATCGGTAGTATCATCAGTAACAACTAACAGGAATATCTGGAGAGGAACTCATGAGAGTCATGGCGGTTGGAGTTTTCGATTTACTCCATGCTGGACATCTTCATTATTTAGAGCAAGCAAAGGCATTAGGAGACCATCTAACCGTTGTCGTCGCTCACGACGATACGGTTCGAATACGGAAACACGAACCAGTTACCAACCACGACCTACGCAGGCGCATGGTTGAAGGACTAAAGCCAGTAGATGAAGCAATAATCGGCAATTCACCAGATGTTTCGATCTATGATATTCTTCCAAAAGTAGACCCTGACATCATTGCCTTGGGCTATGACCAAGAGCATGCAGAAGATGCTATTAAGCATAAATTACAAGATTTAGGTCACAGAAAAATTACAGTTACTAGGGTCGCAGGACTTTCTGATGACTTAGATGGGACTAGGAAGATAATTGCCCGTATTCTTGAATTATCCCAAAATAAAGCTTGAGGAATAGACATGTTCACTGGAATTGTTCAAGGAATTGGCGAGATCATCGCAACCACTGAGAAGAATACCGTGACCTCCTATGCAATAAGGTTGCCAAATGTCGAAGGGCTTGTTATTGGTGCTAGCGTTTCTATCAACGGTGTCTGTCTTACAGTCGTTGCTATTGATGCCGATATCGTGCAGTTTGATATCATCAAGGAGACGTTGGAACGGACAAATTTAGGAGATTTGTCGGTTGGTGATGTCGTTAATATCGAACGGTCGTTGAAATTTGGTGATGAAGTTGGCGGGCATATATTGTCAGGGCATATTTTTGCTACTGGTGTTATCTCGACCAAATCCAAGACGGGCGACCAGATGTCGTTGAAGATAAAATCCCCGCCAGTAATTGAAAAATATCTTACCGAAAAAGGCTATATTGCCATTGACGGCATATCATTGACCGTTGGAAAAGTTGAGGCTGGTTACTTCGATTTGCACATTATACCGGAAACGATGAGATTGACTACTCTAGACGCAAAAATAGTTGGAGATTTAGTCAATATTGAGATTGACAGTAATACTCAGTTGATTGTGGAAACGATAGAGAGATTATTACAAGAAAGGAGTGACCAGATATGAGGATAGTAGCGGTATGTGGTTCGTTTCACAAATCAGAGATACAATCAATGCTTGATTTTGCCAAAGATGAGGCAGATAAATGGAGTATAGAAATTGCTGAAGTTATCTGGGTTCCAGGTTCAATGGAGGTGCCCCTAGCTCTGCGACGAGTCCTCGAGCAATATGATGGCGCAATATGCTTGGGTATAATTGAGAAAGGTGAGACACTGCACGGTTCCGCAATGGGTAATGCAGTAATCAAATCGGTAGTTGACCTGCAGTTAGATTTCAACAAACCAATCGGTTTAGGTATTATTGGGCCGGGCGCAGAGCCTCATCACATAGCACCTAGGCTTGAGCCACATGCCAGAGCTGCTGTTAATGCAGTTCGCGTAATGAACACAACGTAGGGATATTGTTCAATTACTCGAACAACATCCCTCGCCCATGCAGATGTTATGGCATTTCTCTAGACCAACTGGCGATTCGCTCGATGACTCATCAAAGTTAGGGGGCATATGGAACCAAGTGAAAAAATTACGTTATGACGTCTTTGCTCAAGAGTTACAACAATATCCGGAAAATGATCAGGGTTTGCTAGACGACCCGGGAGAGCATTTCATTGTCATACTTGAGGGGAATGAGTTAGTTGGCTATATCAGTTTGAACTCACCAACCATAGAGGAATATCGTCTTACCAAATATTTCGGTAATGAAATTTTATCTCTGATAACTGCTGAGTATGGAGCGGAGCAGAATTTGTATGAAGTCCGAGGTTTGACTGTCACGCCATCTCATCGTGGCCGAGGTACTGCCCGACAATTGATGCTTGGTGCGTTGAAATACACTCTGCAAAATGGTGCAGACGGCATAATTGCCATGGGTCATGATAGAGTTTTGCCTATGTACGAAAGTATTGGCATGAGGGTTTTCCATAATCATTCTACGACGGCGGGAAATATTGTATTTTATCCAATGACGGCATCTGTTGCGAAACTCTGCCAATCCGTTGGTGAGGAGCTGAATCAAGTCGACTTAACTGAGCAACAGGCCCAAGATGAGTCATGTTATCATGGTGGTGCCTCATGGGACGAGAGCGGTTTTGATTTTATTCGAAGAAATCAATTGATTGTCGCTGATGTACTCGACAGCCCATTTCCACCCTGCCCTGAGGTTATGGATGTTATTTCGAGAAACTTGATTAGCAGTTGTCAAGAATCTCCACCGACACTATGCGACCCTCTTATCGATAAAATTGCCCAAGTACGTCAACTTGCCAAGCAGAGTATTCTTGTTTCATCAGGCTCTTCATCACTGATGTTTTCTTTAATGCCTCGATTACTCACTGAGCAATCTCGAGTATTAGTATTATCACCAATGTATGGTGAATATTTACACATACTCACTCACATAATTGGCTGTCACATCACCCATTTTTCACTATATCCGGAAGATGGATTCGCTATTCAGGTTGATGACTTTATTGATTTAGCGCGTAGACATGATGCTGTTATAATTGTGAACCCAAATAGTCCTACAGGAGTTTATAATGATAAATTGAGCAGTGCAATTGACAGAATTTTGTCAAATAAATTTAGTAAAACTCAATGCAAGATGATTTGGGTTGATGAGACATACATCGAGTACGTAGAGGGGGCCGAATCACTAGAAGGGCTGACCTCAGTTTATGATGAACTGATTGTTTGCAAAAGCATGAGTAAATGCTACGCATTGTCTGGATTAAGAGTCGCTTACGCAGTCACTAAAAAGGCACCACAATTACGACGATATATTCCTCCGTGGGCGGTTAGTCTACCGGCTCAAATTGGCGCTGTTGCCGCACTATCAAACCCTGAATACTACCATAAGCAATATCTTACCGTACACAGTAATCGAGAACTTCTCAATCAGGAATTAATTGAACTTGGTTTTACTACATATCCGAGTGTGGCAAATTATATTTTAGCTCAATTACCACCGGCGGTGACTCATAGCTCACAGCAGTTTATCGCTTTGTGTCGAGAGCAGGATGTGTTCATTAGGGATGCTGAAAATATGGGTATTACGTTAGACTCGAGTTATGTACGATTTGCTGTAAGGTCTATTGAAGAGAATGTTAGAATAATTGATTGTCTAACTAAACTGCTAACAGCATACTAGTTGGATGAATGTAAAGATTCAATAGGTGAGTGTCCTCTATTGGACTTGTAGGCGATTATATGGGTAATGTAAGAGATGTGGTGATTATTGGTTCTGGTCCTGCCGGTTACACTGCAGGATTATACACAGCAAGGGCAATGCTCAATCCGCTTATGTTTGCTGGCTACATGTCAGGCGGCCAGTTAATGTTAACATCTGACATTGAGAATTTTCCTGGCTATCCAGAAGGAATTGGAGGCCCAGAGATGATGATGCAGTTACGCGAGCAAGCTGAAAGATTTGGTCTCGAAGTACAAGATAGAAATGTTGAATCTGTCGATTTATCCCAACGACCATACAAGATTTTGGTCGAGGGTGAGGAGTTTCTGAGCCACGCAATAATAATCTCAACAGGAGCCGAATCAATATGGCTTAATGCTCCTGGTGAGGCCGAACAAAAAGGCCGTGGCATATCTACTTGCGCAACTTGTGATGGGGCATTTTTCCGTGATGAGGAAGTACTCGTAATTGGGGGCGGCGATTCGGCTTGTGAAGAAGCAACTTTCTTAACGAGATTCGCTTCAAAGGTGACACTGATTCATCGGCGTGATGTGTTTAGAGCGAGCAATATTATGTACGAACGGGCCGTAAATAACGAAAAAATAGAGATTAGAACATTTAGACAAGTCAAGGAGTGGTTGTCTGATGAAAATGGTTTAACGGGGGCAATTCTTGAGGATCCAAGAGACGGATCCACAGAGGAAATAGCCGCTTCCGGTGCGTTTATTGCCATCGGACACAAACCAATCACCGGATTTTTGCAATCTCAAGTTGATACGGATGATAATGGCTACATTATTCATAAACAGCACACAATGACTTCTGTAGAGGGTGTATTTGCGGCTGGCGATGTAGTAGATACAAGGTATAAACAAGCAATTACCGCTGCAGGCATGGGCTGCCAAGCAGCAATGGACGCTGAGAAATGGTTGGAAGATAACGTTCATTGAACAACCCAGTTAATTCATGAATTAGCATCAACTCCGCTGGTCATGGTCGACACCCAAAGGTATGCTAGACACATTACTCTCCCGGATGTCGGTATTAAGGGGCAAGAATTAATCGATAATTCCAATGTTCTAGTTGTAGGCGCTGGTGGATTAGGCAGCCCAGTATTGATGTATCTTGCAGCAGCAGGAGTAGGACACCTTGGGATAATTGACGATGATGTTGTAGACCTATCAAATCTTCAGAGACAGATAATTCATACTGAGAGCCAAATTGGTGTAGCTAAGGTTGACTCAGCGAAAGCCAGAATTTCCGCAATAAATTCTGCTATTAAGGTAACAACTTGGAACGAGCGACTATCTCCCGACAATGCGCGTGAAATCTTCACTGGCTGGGATCTTGTTGTTGACGGTACTGATAATATCCCAACGCGCTATCTTGTTGATGATATGTGCAATACTCTCGGAATTCCATGGGTATATGGCTCAATCTATAGATTTGAAGGCCAGGTTAGTCTTTTCAATTATAATGGCGGACCGTGTTATCGCGACTTGTTTCCCGAACCACCACCAAATGATATGGTGCCCTCATGTGCTGATGGTGGCGTATTCGGCGTCTTACCAGGAGTTGTTGGAGCAATTCAAGCAACTGAAGCGATTAAGGTGATACTAGATAAAAATCAATCATTGTCGGGTAAGTTGTTACTTTATGATGCAGACAATATGACGTTTAGAACGCTAAATTTTTCCAAAAACCCAGCGACAAAACCCGACTTGGCTGAAGTAAGGCAGATGTTTGAGGAGCAGGGTTGGTGTGTTAATCAAGCGATTAAAGGAGGTCAATTTGAAGAACCGTCGACCGCACGTGGGGCCATGTTCAATCATTTGTCGGTTGCCGAGTATCAACAACGTCGAGCCGCAGGCTGGCAACCATTTTTGATTGATGTTCGCTCAAATAATGAGTATGCGCAGGTTAAGGTTTCATTTACTGATCTGCAAGTGCCCCATGAAGAGATCCTATCAATCCAAGATCAAATTCCCGATGACAAGGACATAATTTTGCTCTGTCGCAGCGGTATGCGTTCACAAATGGCAGCAATGTATTTGCTTAATGCGGGTTTTTCGGGCACTCGTTTGTTCAATTTTGACGGTGGTATCTTGGCTTGGAGTAACCATTTACCGGCAGATATCGAATAAACTGCGATATCTGTGTCTTATGGTAGTTTAACAAAGCACTATGTTTGGCTAGATGTATATGACTTAGTTTTGCCCAAGTTTTGGGAATTTACGGGATGAGGTTCAAATGTCGGTGTTTACAATCACCCCATAGGGGGGAGAAAATTTGGCCAAGGTCATTGTTGCTGACGAAAATGAAGGTAGAAGGTCACTGCTAGCAAATACGCTCGAGCGCGAGGGTTTTGAAATCACCCGTGCTGGAACCCTAAGACAAGCAGAAGGCACGGCACTTGCGACTATGCCAGAGGTAGTACTCATGGATGGAGACTGGCAAAATGGCGATGCTATTGATGCCTCTCAAAGGCTAATGAGCGATCCTGAGTTTGCCTTCAAATGCCGCATTGTTGTCCTATCAAAAATTTCTAGTCAAGAGTACTTAATATCCGCAGCAAAAGCGGGAATTTCAGAGGTAATCGCAAAACCTATCGATATGAAGGTACTGATAGATCAATTAAACAAACATGCGAGAAAGCAATTTGTTCCGCCGCCTGCTGATGTCGAAGGTCCCGCGTCAGGCGGTGGCAGTTTTGACGTCTCGATGCTTATGGGGGATTCGACATGGGCATTACCAATGTTGAAAGGTCTAGTTGGTCCGGAAAAAATCAATCCCGGATTCATAGATGAAATATTGGTCCAAATGGACGAAGAAGGGATTGAAGTTCAAGAAATGTTTGATCCCGCAACTATGGCGGCAATGTTGAGGATTGCGCTAAATAATCTGGTTCAAGATGTAGACCCAGAGCAGGTGGCGTCCCAACAAAATGATACGGAAAACGATGAATCAGAATCAACTCCATCGTATGACAAGATTGCCAAAGGTCAAACCTTAGGCTCCGGTAAAAGCGGTTCATCGAAGCTCAAAGGTGGGATGACAACGATGGAGGATATTCTCCAGCAACAAGCATCAGCAATCAAACACGATGTTGAGTCGGTAATGGATGATGTACTGGATGAGAAACCTGAACTTGTTGCTTTACATTCAGATGAAAACCTATTTGGCGTTGACCCGGAAGTGCTCAAATTGACTAGATTAACCAACGAACTAGTATACGACTTAATGTGGAATCTAGGGCGCCCCGGAACCCTAGAAGATGTGACATTGATAACTCAAATAGAGGATATTACAGAAATGGTTGGTGATGTGCTATCATCATTCCCCAGCGTTAATGCAATCGATGGGCTGGATAGCGAGGAGGAGTGAAGTTGTCCACTCGCTCAAAAATTAACATACAACAACAAACAGTAAGCCGATTTCGAGTGTACCTGTCGGCCGCCATAATTTTTATGTGGTTGTTAATCGGTTATTTGGTCTTTAACGACATTGCAGAATTCATTAACTGGTTTGATGATTACGGTGTTTGGGTTTCAGTAATCTATTGCTTGATGGTTACTATTGCAATAGTATTGTTAGTGCCAACCCCAATACTAAAAGTTGGTGCTGGCGCATTATTTCCTTACCATGTCGCCGTGTTGGTGAATTTTGCCGCATCGGTTTTCGGGGGACTGGTTGCATTTTCGCTTGGTCGATGGATGTTTAGGGACTATATTGCCGAAATTGTTGCTAAGGATGAAAGATTAGTCAGTCTAGAATCGGCAATTACTGAGGATGCAATGCAGATATCAGTGTTAGTTAGACTATCGCCAATTATTCCCGATGAGTGGTTAAATTATGTAATGGCGAGTAGTCCAGTATCAACAAAGACATTCTTTATTTCAAACCTCTCAAGCATCATCTATTCTTTTGCTTACGCCTATTTCGGTCTGGCCGCTGGTGAATTAGTACTCAACGGCGATGGTATGGACGGCTTTGCTCAGTCACCATTAGGAAGCATTTTATTGATTGTTGGTGTTATTACTTCGATTTTTATCACCATTTTAATTGCTAAAATGACCAAGAAAGCCTTGAATTCCAAGGTTGATGCGATATAATCAAAATCGTTCAGTTTGTATGTGAGTTTCATGTGGCAGTTGCATGGCGCAGGGAGACCTACCGGAAATTTTTGGCGCAACTTGGTCGCCAACGGCTAGACTGGTCTTCACTCAACCGCTGCTGGCAGATGCTGCAAAGCGAGAGGTGCTACTATTTGTTGCGCAGCAACATGACGGTAAGATTTCACTAGTTTCTGATATTTGGGACCACGTTATTGACTCGGCAAATGAGCAATTTGAAGCGCCATCATGGGGCAAATTCTGTAATCACTTCATTAGCGCGCTGTCGAATGCACTGGTCGCCCAAGTAGACGCTAAAATGGCGGATGAGAAAGAAACAGAGGTGATTCCAAGACGGAATTTGTCCTCATATCTCGAACGTAGAAACACCCATTTTTTGATCGATATGCGCTTAATGCTGAGGCGACTTGCGCACTACATGTCTGTCACGCTAGAACACCGCTTAGAATGGCAACGAAATATGACAAGGACGCGAATAATGGATGAGGCGCTAAAGGAAATTTTCACTGAAGGCATGGAAACCCCGGACGGTTCGAAATTTGGCGGCAAAGGTTTTCGTTCAACCTGGCAAGAAGGTGTTGTTGCAGTGGCCACCGCCTTGGAGACCGATACAACTAGCAATCGCACAGCAAGACCCGGAGCTGGTTATGATGGCGATTTAGTCGCACCCATGATTAGGGATGTCGGGCTATCTCTAGCGATGGGGGATACGCCACTTGGTGTAATGGCTGCGAACCTTGGGAAAGTTGGTTCTAATCAAAATGGCGGATGGGATGATGCCGGAGGTCGTGATTTACACATCGGCGCTTGGCACGTTGGCGTTCTGCCACCGACTGCTCCATTACCAATAGCCAGCGCAACTCTTACCGGTCTGGCATTCGCCGCTTGGCAACAGAAAAAACCACGATTTCACGTTGCTTGTATCGGCGAAGGTGCTTCTTCCTCGGGTGAATTCTGGGAGGCCTTAAATTTCGCTGGGACTAGGGGACTGCCAATAACCTACATTTTACAGAACAATCAAATTGCTCTTGATACGGCACCTGTTAACCAGTCTGGTGTTGAGGTTTGGGCTGACAAGGCAAAAGCGATGGGGTTCCCAAGTTGGACAATCGACGGATCCGATCCTGCAGCTTGGTACGCCAGTGTTGCATGTGCCCGTGAATTTGCCTTGGAAGGTGGGGGCCCCACTCTTATCCACGTCGAGACTATGCGTGGCTGTGGCCACGCACATCACCACGATGATCTATATTTGGGTAACGAATCTGGTACACCACCTGGTTACGTTAATCGAGATATGCTTGATTATTGGGCTGCCAAAGATCCGCTGCCCACCCATCGTAAGTTAATGTTAGATCTTGGCATTGACGAGCAGGTAATACTCGATATGGAAGCTGAGGAACAGGCTTTAGTCGATGGCGATAGAGCAGAACTTAGCGCAATGGCCTGGCCGGAGCCTGAGACTGTAACAAAAGGAGTTACCAGCATTAGTGATGCAGAGACTCATGAAAATCACCTAAATCGACTAAAGAACAGTGAATTAGAGCTTCACCAATCGCCTCTCGGCGTAGGTGAATCAATCCTTGAGTATGTCGAGAAGGGTGGCTGGACATATGCCAGGGCGATACAACAGGCGATGGTTGACATTGCGAATCGGTACGGCGACGATTGCGTATTCATCGGTGAAGACATGGAGGTTGCGGGGGCATTTGGCATGAATATCGGGTTAAAAAACGCCGGGCATGATAAAAAATTGGTTGACATGCCACTTTGCGAGGCAATCATTGTTCACACCGGTACTGGTGCAGCACTATCAGGAATGAGGCCAATGGTTGAAATTCAATTCGGTGGCTTTGCCGCACTAGGATTCAACGCCCTCGTCAACAATGCCGCCATGCTCAGATGGCGCTGGGGAGCAGATTGTCCAATGACGATTAGAATACCCTTGGGCGCAAAAACTCGCTCAGGGCCGTTTCATGCAAACATGATAGAATCTTGGTTCGCTAATGATCCCGGAATAATAATTCTCGCACCAGGGACTCCTCAAGATGCTTATGATTTGCTCGTTGAGGCGGCCGAAATAGATGATCCCGTAATTATGTTGGAGCATATTGGATTGTATGGCTTACGCGGCGGTCTGACTGGTTGGGGTCAAAACATAAATCAGCAGGTAAATACTCTGTTAGTTAATCAGGCAATCGATGAGGGTCGAGGCTATAAAATCGGTAAAGCAGAGGTAATCCGTGGAGGCAGGGATGTCACTCTAGTAACCTGGGGAGCGATGGTCCACGTTGCGAAGCAGGCTGCTGACGAATTATCGAACGAGAATATCGAGGTTGAGATTATTGATTTAAGAACACTGATTCCATTTGATGCTGATACCTGCATTAAATCAGTTACTCGCACAGGTAGGCTGGTGATTTTGCAGGAAGGACAATGGAGTGGCGGACTCGGGCACACCATACAAAGCCGTATTCTTGAGTCCTGCTTCTACGTTCTAGAATCTGCGCCCTGTGTGATTGGCGCACTTGACACACCGGTGCCATTCTCGCCTCCCCTCGAAAATCACACCATACCTTCAGTTGATCACGTTGTTGATATTTTGCGAACATCTTGTCAATAATTCTCGCTGTAAGGAAATAAACGCTAGAATTAATCCTGATTTCCTGAAACAGTTTCGTTCATTTACCAGTGGCTTGTCGACTAATCATGAGCGACTACCGCATAGCGATACTACCCGGCGACGGAACAGGTCGAGAAGTTGCCTTAGAGGCTCGTAAAATTCTCGAAACTATTAGTCAAAATACTAACCTAGGTTTTGATATTACAGAAATCGCTTGTGGTGGTCAAAATTATCAGCAAACCGGAGAAGAATGGGCTGAAGGCTCCTTCGAATTTTGCCGCGATGAAGCCGACGCGATATTTCTCGGTGCTATTGGGCATCCTGGTGCTTACTTGCCAAATGGAGATTTAGCTGGCGGCTCAGTGATTCTGGGACTTAGGTCAGGATTGGACCTTTACGCCAATGTTAGGCCAGTAAAATTGTTTGATGGAGTTATGCACAAAGTGCATGGCAAATTCAGGCAGATATGGCAGCCAGATATGGTTGATATGACAATCTTGAGAGAGAACACTGAAGGTCTCTACCATTCATTATTGAAGCGAGCCTCCAATCGAGCGCAGGGTTTGGGTGATTATACCATACCAGAAGTTGAATTCCCTGGCCTCAAAGGAGAGGTAGTCTACGACCCAAGGCCAATTTCATCGCACGGTACAGAGCGATTAGTAAAGATGGGTTTTGAGATTTCAAAGACGAGAAAAGGTGCGCCAATGGACGGCGTGAGTCGTGTATCCTGTATCGACAAGAGCAATGTCACTCGAGGATGTCAATTATTTCGTAGAACCTTTGACGAAGTAGCAAAAAATTATCCTAAAATCGCTACCGATTACGGATATATCGATGCTTTTACTCAGTGGCTAACCCGAACTCCTGAACATTATGACGTAGTTGTCACATCAAACATGTTTGGCGATATTGCCACTGATTTAGCATCTGTTTTGCAAGGTGGGATGGGCATGGCTGGATCGGGTAACATCGGCGATAACCACGCATTCTTCGAGCCAGTTCATGGCTCAGCACCAAAATATGCTGGCATGAATAAAGTCAACCCTATCGCATCTGTTAATTCAATTCAAATGATGATGGATTGGCTGGGAAGAAAGGATGGTAATGACGAGGTACTAGAAGTTGCCAAGGCAATTGAGCAAAGTGTTTCGGAACATTTGGCTGAAGGTAAACATCTAACCTATGATCTCGGTGGAGATGCCAGCTGTAGCCTGGTCGGCGATTTGATATCACAAAAACTGGGAACTATCTTGCGCGAGATTTAATTAAAATTTCTTTGGTACTCCGACGGCGCTGGAATTTTCAATATCGAGATCATCCTCATCATCTTCGATTGTCACGGTAATTTCATCCACGGCATTTGTTGGTGACTTTGCCATAGATTCTAGTTTGTTGATATGTTGCTGAATCAGCTCAAATTCAATCTCTAAGTCATCCATTTCGTCTCTAACTGATTCGATTTTAGCGCTAATTCGGGCGGCAAGTTTCTTCAACTTCCGCATGACTCGCTTTTCGGACATGGGTATAACCAGTAGCTTGGAGTTTTTCAATTGAATGCTTGGGTTTCTTTCGTTGAGTTACGCAATTTTTTGCTAATTAACGCTGCTAAGACCCCGCCAAATGTTGTTGCGGTTAGGTATGCTGGGATTACTGTTGTACTACCAAATACCAAGTTTGGTCCAAAAGTACGTGCGGGATTCATCGATGCCCCTGTGTATGTGCCAAAGTAAAACGCTAGTATGGCGACGACAATACCGACAATCATGCCGACGACGATATCATTGTTAGTATGCCATATAGTGAGGTAAATACTTAGCATCAAAGCCATGGTAATTGCCACTTCAATCAGTATTCCCCAACCGAGGTTTAGTGAAAAATCAGTCGCTCCTGAGCCACCTAAGGCTAGTCCGGCAATTAACCCACCAAGTAACTGGGCGCAGACATAAGTGGGAAGCAATTTTTTGTCCAATTCGCCAGATATAGAAAATGCAATAGATACCGCAGGGTTGATGTGCGCACCACTAAATCGCCGGGAAAATACAATCACAACACAGACTGCTCCGCCGAATGCTAGTGAAATAATAGGCTCGCCGCTATCCTGTTTGATCGCCAAACACCCAATGAATACCATGAAAAAAGTCCCAATAAGTTCAGAGACAAATTCCACTCGCATGTGCCTGCCTGTGAGTCGAGGTTTTTTCAATTATCTAAATAGATGAATCAATCATAATTGTGAATAACTCACACAACTTAGCATGCACATGGCGCAGGATGCTAAGTTGATGGGAATTCCACAACTCTTGCAGTTTAACACACTGCTTATTCTGGCTACCCTATTCTTAGCTATAGTAGGCAGTCAAATAATGTCAGCCAATCTAGGAGGCAACAACATAATTTATTCAATAATTATTTTGTTACTAGCTCTTGGTTTGTTGGTAGTATCGGCAGATTTCTTTATTGAGGGTGCAAAAGGATTAGCAAGGAGGGGTGGTATTCCAGAAGTTGTAATTGGTCTTACCATCGTATCAATTGGAACTTCCTTGCCAGAAATATTGGTGACCTCGACCTCAGCACTCAACGTAACGGAGAACAAAGAGGTCGCAGATTTTGCGATTGGCGGCATTTTAGGCTCAGTATTAGTCCAAATAACTTTGATTTTGGGCTTTGTAGCCTTAGTCAAAGGGCTCAAAATAAGGCCATCATGGCTAAACCGGGACGGGTTAATCATGATGCTGTCACTACTCTTGATGACGCTGTTTCTCATAACAGATGAAGGAATAACTAGAATTGAGGGAATTATCCTGTCGAGTCTCTACGTTGTCTATATCAGCTGGTTACTCTACAACAGAAAAGAGATTATGGATCAAGAATCTAGCGGTGAGGCTGAATCAATTGAACTGCGCAGTCTATCATGGTCCGGAGCAGCATATTTTGTCATGGTTCTGATTGGTCTTGCGTTGGCAGTGTTCGCAGCGCATCACCTTGTTGTCAACGCTAGTGACTTGGCATATGAAATGAACATTCCTCACTCGATAATCGGAACGGTAGTCTCAGGTTTGGGAACTTCTCTGCCTGAATTGACAATTGCCTTCATGGCGGCGCAGCGGTCTCAAGGAGTTGCTATCGGGACATTGATTGGTTCAAACATCACCGACCCTTTGCTGTCAATTGGTATCGCAGCAACGGTCCACCCGCTATATCTCACCGATGCTGGAGCTGATATGATTTTGTTAGTGATACTCCCAGCATCCATCATCAGCACCGCAGTTGCGCTTCTACTAATGCGAACATCATATGAATTTAGAAAGTGGGAAGGAATGATTCTGATTGTCATATATTTCATCTTCTTAGCGGTTTGCGAATACTTTAGGCGAGTTGGTTTCTAAACCATGAAATCTTAACCCTCCACCTCATCCGCACACCATGGTCAACTTCAAGCTCGACGATATGCAAGAAGGTTTGAAAGAACTAGCGCATGAATTTGCCATTGATGAAATCAGACCACATGCAGAACATTGGGACGAAAATTCTGAGTACCCTAAAGATGCGATTTCCAAAGCCCATGATTTAGGGATATTGAATTTGCATATCCCGGAACAGTATGGTGGCATGGGTCTAGGCTGCATGGAAGAGGTGCTTGTCAATGAAGAACTCGCTTGGGGAGACCCCGGATTTGCAACTGCCGCTTACGCTACTGCACTTGCATGTGCGCCGATAATTACCGGCGCAACAGAAGAGCAAAAACAAATATGGTTGAGAAGAGTTGCTGAGGAAGGACATTTAGCATCATACGCGGTAACCGAGCCAGGTGCCGGTTCCGATGTTGCGGCATGCAAAACAACCGCAATTTTAGATGGTGATGATTACGTCATAAACGGCGAAAAAATGTGGATAACCGGGGCAGGATATTCTGATTTTTTCTTCGTGCTAGCCAAGACCGATCCGGAAGCGGGTTACCGCGGCATGTCCGGTTTCATTGTCGAAAAAGATACTGACGGCTTTTCGTTGGGCAAAAAGGAAACCAACATGGGTCAAAGATGTTCAGATACTCGGTCAATAGTTTTCGATAATGTTAGAGTTAGCAAAGACCACTTGATAGGTGGCAGTGAATCTGGCGGTTGGATGAATGCTATGAAAGCATTTGATGTCAGCCGACCAAACATTGCTGCGCATGCGACAGGTTTGGCTAGAGCATCATACGAACATGCCTTGCAATATTCAAATGAACGAATGACGTTTGGCAAACCACTACATCAACATCAGGCTATACAATTTATGCTAGCAGATATGAAAACTAAGATTGAAGCATCAAGAATGCTTACTTGGAAATCAGCCAATGAATCTGATGAGGGGATCAGAAATACTGAGTCTGCGGCGCACGCAAAACGGTTTGCGGCCGACACGGCGATGGAAGTCTCGACTGACGCAGTTCAGATTTTTGGCGGATATGGCTATTCTGAAGAATATCCAGTCGCCAGATTGATGAGAGCTGCAAAGGTGATGCAAATTTACGAGGGCTCGTCACAAGTTCAAAGGATGATTATTGGAAGAGAGATTACCAAAGATTTCTAGTTGAAATTTCGAGGTGAGAATTTGCCAACTGGTATCCCCGCTATCGTCCTCAGTGGTGGCAGCAGCAATCGTCTCGGCCAACCAAAAGCGTTGGTTAGTATCCAAGGCAAGTCACTACTGTCACTGGCAATAAAAAAATTGCAGCATGCAGGTTGTATGCCAGTTGTCGTTGTCGTCAACAAAAATTTGCAATATGATGCCTTAATCCATTCACATGGTGCGACCATCGTAGTGAATAAAACACCACAGAACGGTCGAACCGGTAGTCTCAAGATTGGGTTAAACTCACTTATCGCCGAATTGGGTAGAGTTCCAAACCAGATTATTATGTGTCCAATAGATCGGCCAGGCTGGAAATCCAGTCATATCGGTTCATTGGTCAACTCCGGAACCTCATCATGTTTGGTAGAAGGTGGCAAAAAAGGTCACCCAGTATCGTTAGTAAAAGATGACTTACTTAATATCTTGGGCGCACCTGATGATGCATCACTGAGGAGTCTAGTAGATTTCAGCCCGGTAGAAATAGACAATGGACTTTTGTGGCTAAACATCGATACACCTGTCGATTTGGAAAAATTGGCCGACAATTCAAATTTCTTTGATGAACTTTGAGGCGTAAATGGTATCTGTGAAGATGATGCCGCCAAACCATGACGAAGCACACTTTATCCTGGGTGGTGAGTAAATTAGCACTTAGGCGACGGGTTGTCATGGCTAGTGTAGTTCAAGCATCAGGCAGTGTGCCCGGTAAGGTCGGTGCAAGACTAGCGGTTGCTGAGCTAACCCCCGGATTTCACGGAACAATTGGTGGCGCCGGTCTCGAGCATAAGGTGCTAAATCGCTGCAATGAATTGCTCAATATCCACACTGAGCCATTTGGTGAGGTGTTGAATTTTGGTTTAAACAAAGGAGCGAAGGGCTATGAAGTACAACCGCTTGATTCTCTTTGTGGGGGAAGAGTTACAGTGTCCATAGAAGTAATAATTCCCCCACCGCATATCTTGATGATGGGTGGAGGCCACTGTGCTAATGCATTATCGGCTGCTATACAGTCGCTCAATTGGAATTATTCTATTACCGATTCAAGACTTGAATTCTGTAATAACGACCTCTTTCCCACGGCTTCGGAATTAATTCATTGCTCTGTGGAGGACCACCTCAACAAAGAATCCTATGAATCAGTTAATCGCTTTTCTGATATCCTATTGCTTGGACACGATTGGTCGGAAGATCAGTACAGACTGCTAGGCCTGCTTGAACTATGTCAAAGTAACAACGCCAGACCGAATGGGAAGACATTTCCCAGGATCGGCGTTATTGGCAGTAGAAGTAAATGGCAGTCATTTTGCCAAGCTGCCGTTCAGCAGGGCATCAACCAAGAATTACTCGATGACGTGATTTGTCCGATCGGGTTGAACATCGGAGCAGAATCTCCGGAAGAAATCGCAGTCGCCGTAACTGCGCAAATACTTGCCTTTGCTAAAGGTGTGTCCCCAGGTCAGAAAAATTGGCGGGAATCACTGTGAATCAGTGAAGATTTTTTCCCTAAAATATTGCAACTCCTCAATCGACTCAAGCACATCATCGAGAGCTAGGTGAGAGAGTTTCTTTCGATAACGGTCCAACTTTGGATACCACCTTTTGGCCAGTTCTTTGATAGTAGATACATCGACCATCCGGTAATGAAGATAATCTGCAACAAGCGGCATTTCTTTATCTAAAAACCGGCGATCATTCCAGATACTATTGCCACACAGCGGTGCAGTTCTCGGTTCAACCCACTCCTTGAGAAAATCCAAGGTCTGGCGCTCAGCTTCTTTGATTGGTACACCAATCGTTTTGATTCTATCGACTAAACCGCTTCTGTTGTGATGCGTGGTATTCCACTCATCCATGCCATCAAGTAATTCATCAGATACCGAAATTGCCAAATTAGGCCCTTGAGCAAGGATGTTTAATTCACTATCCGTGATTATTGTGGCAATTTCGATGATTGATTCCTTGGCAATATCTAGACCAGTCATCTCCAAATCAATCCAAACCATGCGCTGGTTCCGCTCGTCCATGTGGGGCCCTAACTGCCAATGCATTTCAAAACGGCGGCCTTGTCTAAGTGTTAATACTGGTTAATCAACTCTAAACGTGCAAACCTTTGGGCGAGTGAAAATTTTATGTCTAAAGCGTGCAACTATACTATATGCGAAATTTCTTGCTGGTAGAGGTATCAACCAACAGAGCGGGAATAGCATTCTGTAATACCATTTCATGTATAATAAACATCTAATTGCTGCACTCGATTTCATGTATGGTTTCCCGTTTCTAATTAAGTATACAGTGTCTGCAGCGATGAATTTTTTCGGTAGTGACATAATTACTCTTTGTGCATCCGGTGAACTATTGGGACGGTATCCAATGTTTGCCTTTGGAGACATACGCTTGTCCATGAATGTAGCTAATCTATGACATAAACCACAATCCCCATCGAGGAATAGGAAGTCGCGGTTTATGTCGGTGCCAATTCGTTCTGCAATTTCTATAGAATAGGTGTTGACAACAACGCCGTCAGAATAGTGGACAATATCTGGAGTTAGATAATCATTAATTCCGAAATCAAAACTTTTGGTCAGCGAATTTTCTTTCAGCTCAACCTTGGCGACACTAAACCGCCACGGCTTGTGGTGCGTATAGCCTCTCATTAATCGATTGTCTATGCTTGTATACAGGCTGTATCGTTCGAATAAAAATTCCTCAATACTACCTTTTTCTGCCTGTTGAGTGGGACCTGCGATGGTCGTCACACCAGATAGAGCCATCTCACTGGATTGTCTTTTGCTTTGCCACATTACTCGGCTATCATTTTTGATGACGCGCCCATTCGCATAATTGTACGGTAATCCGTAGGCCCTCGTAGCATAGTTACAGGTGATGATGCTTTTTGCTTCTAAGGTGAGAAAATAGACACCGGCAATCCCGTCTTTCTTAACGTAAGTTCGAACATTGAATTCTGGGAATGTAGAAATAAATGGCACGCTGAACAACCGTCTAGGCCTAACGTTTTTCATTACAAAGGGGACTAATCCTATGTACGCTTTCCCATCATAAGTGTCAATTTCTAACCCATCTGGAATGTGTGGCTGCAACTTGGCTACATCAACTTCCCAATGCATGAAGGTCAAATCTCGCCATTCTTGCGAGAGCGAATGTTTACGACTCGGCATAGGGAATGGAAGATGGTCTGTTGGAAAACTCCCCTCCATGTTCAGCGCATGGCTTAATCTTGCTTGAATATAACCAATATTTCTTGTAAAAGAGTTGTTCATTGTTTAGTTATATTGATTTAACAAGCATACTAGCATAACTTATGGCGGAGTTGCTGGAAGCAGAGTTGGTGGAAGAAAGTTCCTCCGGCAGGCTACTCGCCGGATTGCTAATCGCTTCGCTGCTGATAAGTGCAATTTTCTTAGCCTTCGCATATTCTCCAGCAGATAAGCAACCATCAAATTCGGCGGCAGTTGAGTCTTCAGACGACTGGCGTGCATTTTCTGTTGTCGCACCAATCGATACAGGCATCAACGTGTATCATGATCATTTCAGGACAAATGAGACTTATCCACAGTGGCTGTTAGACGATCTAGGTGTAAACAAAGTCTGTGAGCTTACATTCAACGGGACTTGGGAGGAAAGATACGAGTCTGACAGATTAGATTGCTGGGATAATCTCACAACTTCAGACATTGTCTACTTCCCGGGTACCAAGATAATCGGGACCTCACCAGATGGTAGCGGAGGTGTGTTAATTCTTGATGACCCATCAGATGGTCATGGAACTGCCGTAACGGGCTCGGTGATTGACGCCAATCCAGACGCAGTAATTTTCTTTGTCGAGGGTTTCTCAGATAGTGCAGTCCTCGCCGCAGCAAACCAACCATTGGTTGATGTCATCTCGACCTCATTTGGTGCCATTGGCTCGATACCCGTGCCAGGAATAGAAGATGCCACCAGGGTTGCAGTAGTGGATCATAACAAGTTGCATACTGGTGCTGCAGACAATTCCCCGTCCCCGGCCATCCAAGATGCCACAGCAGGGCCGCCGTGGTCGATCGGTATCGCTGGATATGCAGAAGAAGGAGACGATCAAAAGGAAATAATGTCAGGTTCTTATCCCGATATTTCGGCTGATTGGACGCAATACTTGCCTAATCATGATGACATTGATGGCTATCACGAAACCTCAGGCACATCGTTTGCCACCCCTAGGACGGCGGGTATTATCTCATACGTTCTGCAAAGTTTGCGACATGAGTTTAACGATACCAGTTCGGGAGCCTCTGACGAGCGCGGCGGTATGTTAGTGAACGGTACCAATTTCTCTGTGTCTAATTCAGAGGTTAGACAGGCGATAAATCTCTCAGCGTGGTACCCAGATTTTGGTTGGGATCCAACCTCCGGAACAATGCCCATTTCACCGGTAATGCCCTGTACCCAAACCGGCTGGGGTTTAGTCAACTTATCCAATATCGAACCTCTCATAGGTCACCTTAACCAAACCTCTCCACTGGCTGATAGGCCGTCCGATGTTACTGCGTGTATGACAGTAAATCAAGAAATGCGGGAATCATATTGGGGGGCCTACCCAAGTTCCACTATTGCTCTGGAAATTGTGGACGCCGATGAGTACGCAACATGGCGAAATTGAGTATTCATGGCTAATACTTACAGACCAATTATTGATTAATCAGTGATGATTGGGTGATATCGTATGACAAGAATGAGTGCCACGGTCTCGATATTGCTAATTTCCTTGATGCTTCTGCCTTCCATGGGGGCAGTTGTGCCTGTTGATGCTGAACCAGCATCCCAAGAAGAACCAGGCTGGTGGGTCGATACTACCGTTGACCGTAACAAAAATGGTATTGGAGATATGATCGAGAAGCATATCGATAACCCAATTTTATTGGAAGACGGAACCTTGCCTATAATCATTGATTTTGATCACACTCCAGACCAAGAAGATGTGGACATGTTAATCGAAAATGTTCACTATGAACACGAGTGGTTCTTACCGGGTATTGACGCTGTTGCAGGTAGATTACCAGTGAGTCTGCTCAGTGAAGCGACCAACCTACCAGGTGTTGTAATGCTCGAATTGGACGGTATTATGTCAATTCAGAATGGTGATGCTGTTGCACTGCATGGCGTAGATAGTGCATGGTCCGAAACTGGGTATGACGGTTCAGGCACCACAGTGGCAATTATTGACACTGGTATAGATGGTGCACACGCTAGCTTAGATGACCAAGACGATGACCCAGAGACCAATGACCCCAAAGTCATAGCATTTTATGATCCGGTGAACAACCCTAGTTTGACCAACGGAACTGAAATTTTCCCATATGACGACCAGGGCCATGGTTCCCATTGTGCCGGAACCACTGCAGGAACCGGTGCACCTACCTTCGAAAACCCAGGGATGGCACCAAAAGCAAAACTAGTTGGTGTCAAGGTACTAGATTCTGGCGGCTCGGGCTCTTTTGCTGTAGTAATGGCTGGTATGCAGTGGACCATTGATAATCGCTACCAGTTCAATATTAGAGTTGCCTCAATGTCATTAGGAGCGTTTGGAATCATCGAATGGCAATCATCAGAAGAAGACAGTGTCAATCGTATGGCTAATGAGATGGTTTACAATGACATAACACTCTTTATCGCTGCCGGTAACTCTGCAGGAAGGGGAACCATCGGTACTCCCGGTAGTGCTGAAGATGCCATCACAGTGGGGGCTTTAGACAAAGACTCCTCGATTGCATCATACTCCAGTCAGGGACCAACAGAAGAAAATCGGGTCAAACCAAATGTTGCTTATGTTGGCTCTGA
Organism: Euryarchaeota archaeon UBA229; assembly: GCA_002505355.1. GTDB lineage: Archaea > Thermoplasmatota > Poseidoniia > Poseidoniales > Poseidoniaceae > MGIIa-L1. Next base: position 37,196 of record DAUW01000076.1, read on the forward strand.
CGTAATGTCAGTAGCTCACAACACCGGAGATGGCTACACTGCCTTCTCTGGAACATCGATGGCGACACCGGGGGCGGCTGGTGTTGCAGCTCTTATGCTACAAGCAAATCCTGGGTTAAGCCCGTTTGAAGTAAGGAATTTCATGCAGGAAACCGCTGAATACCGGGCTTGTACATACATGGGTGATCCAGCAGGTGTTGATGGTTGTGACGATAATGATGCTCAGAATATTGTTACTAAGAATCGACAAAACAATGTTTACGGACACGGCGAAGTGAGAGCTCTTGAGTCGGTCCTTGCAGCTGCAGAGAAATATTACGTGTTCGATACATCGATGGAAATAACCATCGATAGTGATCCAACCCATGACAACACACACACACATCTATCTCCAAAAGAGTCAATTAGTTTCTCGACCAGTGGTGGCATCGAAACAATTCAGTGGCGTAGCAATCACATTGTTGATGATTGGACAAATCTTCAATCCTATCAAAGCGGCGACGCTGGTGGCGAAATAACGGCAATTGACATCATTCAACAATTTTCTTACTTGCCAGGTATCGATCTCGAGGGTAATCACACCATATCAATCAGAGGGTTACAATCAAACCAAAGCGGCGGTCATTCGTCATCACCACTGGTGACAATTGACATAATGCTGATGGACACTGATTCGGCTTATCAAAACGAGTCCGCTAACACTCCTGGTTTCACTTTGCTGACCGTCTCACTGGCGTCCGCAATCGCCTTATTTGTCAATCGAAAGCAAAAAAATTCAACCGTAACCGATGAAGAGTGAATAAAAAATCACAGTATTTCAGTATGAAATAGCGGTGATGTAAAGAGTAGTACTCATTGGCAATACCATATGTCATGGCTAAAGGATCCTGAAGGTGACAGCCATCAAAGGATTAGCCTAACCTATCGTTTTCTCCGTAAATTTAACCGTACTGTAATGTCGGTGTGGTTCCGGGAGTTAGACATTGTAGACAACCATAATTTGCCGAACGAGGGCGGTATAATATTCGTTTCTTGGCATCCTAGTGGATTAATTGATCCAATGTTATTGCACGCCTCACTGCCTGGAAGGTTATCGATTCTTGCAAAGCATACACTATTCGATATGCCAGTAATTGGGCGGATGATAAAATCAGGCGGAGGCCTGCCCATATATCGAGTCAAAGACAGCGACGATATTGATGCTTCTAAGCAGAAAAACGCATCAATGCTACAAAACGCTGGGCTGGAGGTGGCTAATGGTGGTAGACTTCTATTATTTCCAGAAGGCAGAACTCACGCCGATTCAGATGTCGGCAAAGTCAAGACTGGTGCAGCAAGGATTATGCTCAATGCTTTACGTGAAGCCCAGCGGAAAGGCCTTCCAGTACCAACACTAATTCCAGTAGGTTTGCATTATTCAAATTCAAATAAATTTAGGGAACGAGGTGCGGTGATATTAGAACGGGCAATGGATTTACCGGAAATCCCGGTCAGAATAGGCGAGGACAATGAGGATTCAAATGCTGACCAAAGTTGGGTGTTAGAGGTTACTAAATCTATAGAAGCAGAACTAAAGCGGGCTAGTTTATCGAAAACCACTTGGCAAGAAAGACGATTGATTTGGTTAGCCCGCAGTGTTGCATATGCTGAGAGAGCGGTACGAAGCGGTGAAAGAATTCAGCGACCGAGCTACGCAGAATCAGTGCTCGGGGCCAGAAGGCTTCGAGCGGGATGGGAATATTATAATGCCAAAGATCCAGAAAAAATTGCTTCATTAGTTAACAAATCAAAAAGCCACTTTGCCGAGTTGGAATCGATTGAAGCCACTCCCTATGATGTTGCTGCAAAGCCAGAAAAGCCAGCTTTTCTTGGTTATGCAACAGCATTTATCGCATGGATATGGGTTGCTGCATGGATGCTTGGTTTAGTGACTTGGAGCGCTATTTTAGGTAATGTTCCACCTTATCAGGCAAATTATTTTACCATGTGGCAGTTGAAAAAGCGCGGTGTTGAACAATCGATACTCGGAACACTGAAAATTGGAACTGGTGTCATTATGTTCCCTATTTGGTGGATTTTTGTTTCCCTTGCTGTGACGGTTATGTTTCTGGCAACTGAGAGTCCAGTTTACATATTACTGAACAAACACTGGCTGTTAGCATATTTCACAAAAATCAATCCGTTAATAATGTTCTTTGTTCTATTAATTTGGTGGCCAACATCAGGGCGACTGCACATGAAACTTTATGCGCGTCTAGTTCGGAATTGGCGCGAGTTAAAGCGATGGAAAAATTGGCGAAAGGACGAACAATATTGGGAAAAACTGCAATCAAGACAACGCGAAATTGGCGGGATGTTGATTGAATTAGGCGACAGTCTAATCCTTCCTGGGGACGATGAATGGCAGGAACCAAAAACGGGTCGCGATGATTTTAATTATGTAAGTTTGAGGAATTGAAATTAGCCATTTCATCCCTATATTGATATGCATCCTTTGTTAGGGTAATGCGGGTGAGATAGTGGTTGGTTCCGAGTATGTTAAGATGACCCCCTCTGCCCCCAAAACGATATGGAGCGCAACGGTAAACAAAAAATCGTTCGAATTACTGATTAATTCCAATGCGGTGCTTCTGGATGTCCTCCGCGACCAGGTTGGAACCCTCGGAGTCAAACGAGGTTGCGACTTGGGCACTTGTGGATGCTGCACAGTCATGGTCGATGGAGAGCCAAGACTTTCTTGCTTATGCCTAGCGGGTCAGGTCTCAGACACGGCAATAACCACTGTTGAAGGGCTTGCTAACGGGGCACACTTAGCACCAATCCAGGCTTGTTTTGCTAAGTATGGCGGGTCACAGTGTGGATTTTGCACCCCAGGTTTCCTTGTTGCATCACAAGCTTTACTTGATGACAATCCTTCACCTACCGACCAAGAAATCGCTGATGCTATTGAGGGCAATCTGTGCCGCTGTACAGGATATCAGCAAATTATTGAATCAATTCAGGAAGCAGCTAAGATTCATCGTGGCGAAGTTGCACACCCGCAACCAGCCTCCGATCCTCACCCAGACCCACATCCGGATGGTCCCGGGGAACCATCTATGCCGCCCGGTCATGCGAAGTGATTACTATGTCAGCAGGATATCGACAACAACCAGGTAATCGTTCGTCTAAGCGTACAGATGGCAAAAGAGTGGCTGGAAAACAGGTTTTCCCACCTCCTGGTTCCGGCGGTTCGAGGCCGGTCATGAAGGAAAGAGATTTAGATTTCATACCAGAGTCAGTCGGCGGCAAAGAGCCACAGCCTGCGGGATCTCACATACATGACAGAATAAGAACTGGTACTGTGGTCGGTAAGTCCCTGTCGTTAGTAGATTCAAATGCTAAGGTTACTGGACAAGCATGGTATGGCGATGATGTAAGGTTGCCGAACGAAACAATTGGTAAGATTTTACGTTCACCCCATCATTATGCCAAAATAAAATCAATTGACACCTCAAGAGTCGAAGCATTACCTGGTGTAATATCGGTGGCAACAGGTCAAGATGCTGCCAATAGTTTTGGCGTATTACCGGTCACCAAAGATGAGCATGCAATGGCGGTCGAAAAAGTCAGACACATGGGTGACTTGGTCGCATGTGTGTGTGCGGAAACAGAAGCAATTGCTATTGAAGCACTCTCCCTATTTGACATCGAATGGGAGGTTCTCGAGCCCGTATTTGATCGTAAAATGGGCTTAGAGGACGTAGACGAGCCGATTCACTGGCGAGGTAAATACCACTTGTCGAGAACCAATGTCCAAAAGCGAGTTTTCCAAGAATTCGGCGATCGTTCACTTGTTGACAATCCACACGCAGCGTCCCACGGCAAATGGAGTATGGAGGGGGTTCACCACGGCTTTACGGAGCCTCACGCAGTGGTGGCTCACTGGGATCCAAATGGTAGGTTACAACTGTACACTCCTCAGCAAGTTCCGCACTACACTCACAGAGCATTGTCTACTGTTTTGGATGTGCCAATGCACCAAATTAACGTGATTAGAACCTTTGTTGGTGGGGGTTTTGGCGGAAAGTCGGATCCGTTCCCGCACGAGATGTGTGCAGCTATATTGTCAAGAAAATCCGGCAGGCCAGTTAGAATAACCTTTGATCGTGAGGAGGTTTATTGGATAAATCGCGGACGTCACCCCAGTGATATCGAAGTGAAGATGACTGCTGATGATGTCGGCCGAATCTCTGGTTTTGATATTGATGCGCTCATTGACGGCGGTGGTTTTGCATCGTTCGGGCACGTCACATCTTACTACAATGGTGTTTTAGCGACTGCACCATATGAATTGGGTTCGTTTCATTACACTGGAGCAAGAGTATGGACCAATAAACCAGCCTCGGGCGCAATGCGAGGTCATGGTGCTGTTAACACTAGATGTGCGGTTGAGGTAGGACTCGACGAAATGGCAGAACAGATGGCCGTTGACCCGATAGATCTCAGATTAGCAAATCTCCTGCCTCCCCATAGCAGGACAATAACCGGATTTAGAATTACCTCAAACGGGATGCGTGAGGCTCTTGAAGAGGTAAGGGATGGGTCAAAGTGGGATGAAAAATTCCGACAACTTCCGTTAGGTAAAGGAATAGGCGTTGGGTGTGGATTTTTCATTTCTGGCTCGGGCTTGCCTATTCATTGGGACCCAAATCGTTTCCCTCACGCAACAGTTCACATTCAGGTAGATATGGATGGTGGAGTTACTGTTCACACTGGTGCAGCAGATATCGGACAAGGTTCTACAACTGCGGTCGCGCAAGTAGTTGCCGAGGTATTGGCATTGCCGATTGAAATGATTCACGTTAGGAGTCATGAGAGTGATACGGCTCCGGTTGATTTAGGCTCATACTCCAGCAGAGTTACTTTCATGAACGCCAATGCAGCAATACGGGCCGCTTTGGAGATTAGAGAGCAAATTCTCAATGCTGCTTGGGACATACTCGGATATCATCCCAATACCTTGGTACTAAATGACAGAAGAATATACTACAAGCACGATCCATCAATTGGTGTATCATATCTGAAAGCGTTACACAAAGCGCAAGAGGACAAGGGCTCATTAATTGCCAGTGGCGCATATCGATCACCGCCTATGGGAGGGGTCCACAAAGGGGCAGCTGCGGGCCTCGCACCAGCGTACTCCTTCTCTGCCTACGTTGCTGAAGTCGATGTAGACGTTGAGTTAGGTTTGGTTAAATGTACCAATGTCTGGGCGGCACATGACTGTGGTAAAGCACTAAATCCATTGGCTGTCAAAGGCCAGATAATCGGTTCATGTCACATGGGATTGGGTCAAGTATTATCTGAGAAAATGGTTTATGGAAGAACGGGACATCTGCAGAATGCCAACCTGTTAGAATACAAAATTCCGTCCGTCCATGAGATGCCACACGTTGTTCCAATTATCATAGAATCATGCGATCCAGAGGGGCCATTCGGCGCAAAAGAAGCCGGCGAAGGTCCGCTATTGCCAATATTACCAGCCGTTGTCAACGCAGTGTATGATGCCGTTGGAGTTAGATTTAGGGACTTGCCACTGACTCCTGATATAGTCTACAAAGGCATCGAACGTAAGCGAAAGTCGTTGAAACTAGATGATTGTCTAGAATTGCCTAATCCGAGATTAGAGCACGGACCTATGCAAGAGGTTTTGGTTGCAAGAGCTAATGAACACAAAACACGCGACAAAGCCAGACAGCGAACCGAGGACACCTCTCACTACGTAAACGGCGTGCTGTTTGGTTTTGATCCGAACATACCTTTGGAAGACCAGGTTGATGGTTGGCGAATGGCTACTGAGCCAGACCCAGAACAACTTGCTGAATTGGGTCTTGCTGGTAAGGCTTGGCTTAAGAAAACGCAGCGTGAAATGGGGCGTGATGATTGATGTTGATGCCCCCATTCACCCTACACCATCCCAATACCGTCGATGAGGCCGTTGGGATTGCCTCTCAACTACTTGAGCAACAAGAAGATTTTGATTGGGTTGCAGGTGGAACGGATGTTGTTCCTAATTACAAATGGCGAATAAACCCTAAGCCTCACGTTATCTCATTAGCTAATATTCCGGAAGCAAATCAAATATCGCAATATGAGATCGGCTGTATGACCAAACTTTCCCAACTAACAACAGAAAACAAAGTTCACCCATTAATAGTTGAAGCAGCCTCTAAAATTGCCTCGTCCCTAGTTAGAAAAAGTGCCACAGTAGGTGGCAATCTTTGTCTTGACACACGATGTTTCTGGTATAACCAGAGTGAGGACTGGCGTCGTTCGATTGATTGGTGCCACAAAGCAGACTGTGGAACTGGTGCTGACTGTAGAGTCATCCCAAACCAAAATACCCTGTGTGTTGCTACATATCAAGGAGATTTGGCACCTAATTTTATGGCTCTTGGGGCCAAAGTTTCGCTCATCGGTCCCGATGGTGAGAGAACCATACTTTTGGAAGATTTTTATCAATTGGATGGTATGAAAAAGAATGTACTACAGCCCGGAGAGTTCATGCTCAAAGTGAGCCTCCCAGCAGATGCCTTCGAGTATGATGGAAGCTACCAAAAGTTACGGCTACGAGAATCGTGGGATTTTCCTGAGGCTGGTATCTCTGCGGTATGGAAAAAAGGCGACTATTCGACGCTAAAAATAGCCTCTACAGCATTAGAATCAATCCCTAAAACTCATGATTCCCAAGTTGGAGAGTTCGCTTCATCATGGCAAAATGGAACCACTATTTCTCAACTATCAGATGCTATTCGCAAGTCTGTTAAGCCAGTAAATAACACAGCCTTACCGCCCAATTACCGTAAATCTGTAGTAAGAATACTAACCAAGAGGGCGCTAAAAAATATCGGATGTGAGTGAGTGGCAAATTCAACAAAAGGTGTTGTAACTCTAGTATTGTGTTGCCTCCTCTTTGGCGCTTTTTTGCCTGGTGTGGCTGCACAAGACCAAGTTGAGATTCCGTCGTGGGAGGTTGGCTGGGAGACCAACATGGATGGTATTTACGAACTAGAATTATCAGGTCAAGACGACATCGATGATTCTATTGAGTTCTTTGTTGCCAACGAAAGAATGATCGATTTAAATCTTGAGATAACCATTGAATGGGATGAATCAGATAACATACCGATTGAACTAGAATATGATGAATCGATAAGCGTCGCAGCATCAGATAATCAGACATTTACTATAGAAATCTCAGACTTATCGGGTTATTCCTTCCTGAGGTCTCCTACCAAATCCATGACGTTATTGCTCAGCGCTCAAGAGGTTGCCCTTGAACAACCACTGTCAACGCAAGAAATTGACGCTGAACTGGTAGTCCCAGCGGTCTTCAACCTCAAACTTGAATCCCAATCTAAGGACGAAATTCTCTACTCAGGTTCATCGGTAGAATATTTGCTAAAAGTGTCCAATGAAGGTAATACGAAAGACGTGATTAAGTCTCCTCAGGCGTCAATTAAGTCATGCCCCAGTATTAATGTTGAAGGACTGGATGTCATGGCTGACGTGGAACTAGAGAACTCAACAGTAGGTGAGTATGTAGTTAGGATTTCAGCCTCTGCTTCTCAACCAGAGAGAATCTGTGAAATCACTATCTCGATAAAATCGGCTGGTAATGGCCAAATCTCAAGCACAATTTTCGAAATAGATGTGAATTCAAACGCCGGGAATGACGATGAGCGTACGGTGAGTGATAATGACGAACCAACTAACAACGGAGAAACGGAACTAACTGAAACAGATACTCTAGATTTTATTGGAATATTCGAGCTTATTTTCATCGTCGCTATCGCAGTGTCATTTCGTCGTCTAAATTAATGTTAGAAAACGGGCTGTTGCGCCCGATTAAAGGACATTATTTACTGGCTAAAACTCAAGCCCAAGACGTATAAATCATTGTATAAGGTTGCTCACCAATCAGCAAGCATTATGAGTGGAAAGAATTTCGAGGTAGTAGTAGTGTGCCATGCATTGCGCAAAAGAGTGAATATTATGGCAGAAGAGGAGAAGAAAAAAATTAGTCTTGAGACATGGCTCAAGGTTGGTTTTATGGCTTCACTTTTCATTTCAGTATTGCTAATCGGGTTGGTAAGTTTCGACAAAGAAACCGTATTTTCTCCATATGAGCAAGATCCAGAATACTACAATATACAATTAACTGAAATGCGAGCAAATCTTGGAGATGATGGAACTGGTTATACTGTGGCCAATACAATGTCAACTCCAATGTTAGTGAACGATTGGCGAGATCCTCATCGAACCTTGCTTGTCATAGCAGCTCCCGAGAAACCATTTGATGCTGCCGAGGCCGCGGCAATACATGATTTCGTAACTAAGAAAGGCGGAAAAGTAGTGCTTGCCTCAAATTCTACCAATGCCCAACTGGTGGCAAGTGAGTTTGGTGTCAAGTATTTCGACGCCCCAGTAGTTGACCCTTTCCAGTTTTACGAAGTAGCCGATGAGACCGGTGATGCATTAAACCCAGATGAAAGAAAACTTTGGGCCGCCGCTAGCCTTACTCGTGATGTTACGCAAATGGGCGATGAAAAACACGTACCCTGTTCAAGTAACAATCTAGCCAACGCTCAAGTAAGCGACTGCCGCATGCCGGTATTATTTCACCGAGCAACGGCAATCCAAGTGCTGGACGAAGAAGTAGACGACAACAGAGACGTAATGGTTCTTGCGCACGCCTCAACCCCAGCATTCATCGCTAGACAGGACACCAACATCGACAATCTCAATAATCCAACCCTAGGAGAGGGTAAAACCGGTTTGATAATTCGGATGGATTATCCAGGAATCGAGGTGCTGGATGAGCAACCGAACAATAATTTTGGCGAGGTTGATGTAACAGGTTCGATAGTTTTCGTTTCCGACCACTCCGTATTAGCTAACCATTTGTGGAACCAAACAATTGCTGAGGAAACCGGTAAACAACAATGCAAATCGCCATTTTATGTCTCTAATGCGCTGGGCAATTCACATGCTTGCTGGGATAGTGCCTTATTTTCCTCCGATGGTGCAGAGGTAGTTTGGAATGGCAATGGTCCTTATTTCCAAGCATTGTTTTACGATATGATGGAATTTGATAACGAAGAAATAACCACAAAAGTGACCAGAGATCCGTCAGAGTTCAACCTTGTCTTTGATGAGAGCCGACACGTTTCAAGCGCTCTCTCATCACCATTTACCGAGGCTATAGGCGCCGTTGTCTTACTAACTAGCGACAATGTCTTGAAGTGGTTGATTATTCTAAATTTATTTGCGCTGTTAGCGATTGCTATCATGGTTGTGCCAGAAAAAGAGAATTGGCGCCATGTGTTTGATTTGACAAGATTTAGGGAGCGACCGACCAAGATAGACTCCTCTCAATATCAAATGCGAGTTAGAGAAGCGTTTTTGTCTAAAGTTAGGCAGTTCAATGACCTAACTCGCGATGAATTCGCCCGCAAGACACCTGCGGAAATCATGTATATGGTAAAAGACCCGCGATTGGTTGAACTGATTAGTTCAAACCGTTCCTACTCCAACGAAGAATTACGGGAAGTGATTCCCCAAATACGTCGTTGGGGTAAATGAAATAGGAGGAAAAAGACATGCAACCAGCCCCCCCACCCCAGCCTGCGCCAGCGCAGCCAGGGATGCCAGCAGCACCTGCACCAGCAGCGCCTATGCCAGCAGCGCCTATGCCAGCACCACCAATGCAAGCAGCACCAGCGCCAGCGGCACCAAGACCCGCAGCTCCAGCAGCACCTGCCCCGGCAGCCCCAGTAGCGCCAGCCGCTCCGGCCAAGCCGAAGCACCAGAGTACCCCAGAAGTTCGTGAGAGACTTTCTGCAGTAGGAGCTATCGCTCAAGCGATTAGCGCTGAAGTTCAGAAAGTAATTATCGGTAAAGCACACATTATCGATAACGTTCTCATCAACATTCTTTCCAACGGAAATCTTCTGTTCGAAGACTATCCTGGATTGGCGAAGACATTGATGACCAACACTTTCGCTGACGCTCTTGGTTGTGATTTCAAGCGTGTTCAGTTTACGCCCGATTTACTACCAGCGGACATCACAGGAACCAACGTATATGATGCCAAGAAGGGTGAATTTACGTTTAAACCCGGACCGCTGTTCTGTAATCTACTACTAGCGGACGAAATTAACCGTGCTCCGCCAAAGACTCAGGCTGCTCTGCTTGAGGCTATGCAGGAAAAGCAGGTTACAATCGGTACAGTGACTCACAAATTACCTGCTCCGTTTATCGTTATGGCAACTCAAAACCCTGTCGAACAAGAAGGTACCTATCCACTTCCTGAAGCACAGCTTGACAGATTCATGTTCAAGATGTCCGTAGGCTATCCTGATAGAGCCGATGAAGATGAGATACTTGCCCGACGTATTACTCGCGGAAAAGACGCAGTAGATGTCGATGTTATTACCGACCCGCAACGTGTTATCGCAATGCAGCAAGCCTGTGAAGATGTTTATGTCGACCCTGCACTAAGAATGTACATGGTTGAGATTGTGGCAAGAACTAGAGAGGATCCTAGAGTTCTCGTTGGTTCCTCACCTCGTGGTTCGCAAGCGTTGTTGAAGACATCAAGAGCCGCAGCTGCCCTTCGAGGTAGGGATTTCGTTACTCCTGATGATATCAAAGCAATTGCTGAATTAGCTATCGCCCACAGGATTATTCTGAAGCCAGAACATCAAATTAAGGGACTTGAAGCAGGAGAAGTAATTCAAACAATCCTGCGCGAAGTTCCAGTGCCAACAGTCTGATCTATTGTAACAGGTGTTTACTATGTGGAGCCGCAAATCAGCAATGTTGGGTAGTTTAGCCATAGCAATGTATCTGCTTGGCTTGACGCTTCGAAATGAACAACTAGTAACCATTGCAGTTGTGATTTTCGTGTTCCTAACATGGGCCGCCTTATTTGGCGGTCATGCCGATGTTGCTTCATCAGGAAGGCGGGCCGATGAATGGTCTGGAGAGGAAGGTATTGCCCTTGGCAGCGTAATCGCAATGCGAAAATTATCCAGTGCCAGGTTATTTGAAGATGGAGAATTGAATGTCACACTGCGTATGCAGAATAACTCACCCCTGCCAAAAATTCTCGAGGTTAGAGATCGCGTGCCGGAAGTTATGAGAATCAAAGAAGGGTCAAACTACATTCTTATGGAATTAGGTCCGAGAAGAGAGACATTCATCGAATATACCATTGAATGTCCCCTTAGGGGATTTTACAGTATTGGCCCGGTCGCAGTACGGATCCAAGATCCATTTGGGCTATTTCACAAGGAAAAAGAAATGCAT
>DAUW01000076.1:48861-96379 GCA_002505355.1 Euryarchaeota archaeon UBA229
AAGGAAAAAGAAATGCATGTCTACGATGATTTCCTTGTGTTCCCAAAGATGGAAGATTTGAAAGAGACTTTTGTCAAATCAAGGGTTCCGAAAATTTTCACCGGAGCGGTTAACATCAGGCAACCAGGGCCCGGTTCGGAATTTTATTCGCTAAGAGAATATTTCGAGGGAGATTCCTTCAGGTCGATAAACTGGTCTGCATACGCACGCTCGGGTAAACTGATGGTCAATGAAAGGGAAAGAGACGCGGTATCAGACATCATCATTATTGTAGATTCGAGAGCCGTAGCAGAAACTGGTCCTGTCTCGCGCAATGCGCTGGTTTATTCAACCAGAGCGGCTGCATCGCTGGCGAAATATTTCCTCAGCCGGAGAGATTCTGTTGGAGTAATTGTTTACGGTGATGAAGTGGTCAGTGTCGACCGAGATACAGGCAAGAAACAACTCTACGTAATCCTAACCAAGTTAGCCGGCGCAGTTGCCAGAGGTAACATACCACTCCAGGTTGTTGTGAATCGAATCATGCCCCACATCAATAAGGGGAGTCCAATTATTTTCTTGTCTAACCTAGAGGATGATCCAACAATAATCAGCGCACTGAGAGACTTTAGAGCGAGAAACTTTGATGTCACAGTCCTATCTCCATCGTCATTAGAGTTTGAGTTTGATGCCAAACGGATTGATAGGACCGGATATGAAGTCTTGAAAACGGAGCGTGATGTTTTGATTGGAGAGCTAAGAGGTCTTGGAGTGAACATAATGGACTGGGAACCAGACATGTTACTCTCTACTGCACTTGCAGGTGCGAGGGGATTCTGAGGTGACTAAATGACGATGAATAGACCATCAGGAGACACCAAAGTTCTCTATGAGGGGAAGACGGTAAGGTCTTCTGCACCATCAAGGAAAAAACTAGCAGGGCAGGCTGGTGCTGGTTCTGACATTCCTAAAGATGCGATTCCCACAGTCGAGATGCCCACATTTATCGAAAGTTTGTTGGGTGGTCCACTAGTGCCAAAAACAAAATTTTTGCCGCCCGACAGGATGGTACAAAACCTGCAGTTAGGCGTTTATGGTGTCCTGGTTGCACTATCTCTGCTGACTTACATGGTTTCTCCACCAGAAGGAACATTATGGTACATGATTACCGGAAGTTTAGCAATTTCATTCATAGCTCAAATTGTGGTCATTGTCATCGCGGCCGGAACCGGTTTTTGGGGTACGATGCAGCGTGACGCAAGGTATACCTTGGTCAGTAATCTAATGTTCATCTTAGCAATAATGCGCTTTGCTGCCTCAAAAGTTTCGTTAGCGAGCGACCCATTTGGTCTTCAAGATAGCCCAACTTTGCTCAATATACTTGTCGTCAGTTATGCAGTATTGCTAGTCATGTATTTTGAATTGGCAAACGGTGTGATTCGATACTCCATGTTAGACACCAGCATAAGAACTAACGAGGTATATGTGATGAACCCGAAGAAAATTGTCGGCAAATATCATCGCTCACTGGTAATCAACCCAGTCTCAGCGGCCATACTAGCAATTATCGTACTATCTGCAAATACCATATTACCGCTGATTGTCGGAATATTCTCTTCAGATACAGCCACTAGACTGGAGGAATCTGTCGAATTGATCTCTGTTTATGGCGTAGCCCTCGGGACATTTTTTGTATTTTGTGTGGTTGGTGGCTTGTTTGCACTGAATCTACCTAACCATCTGCAAAGATTTAGAGAAAAGCGAGCAGAATGACCCTAAGCATTCGATTTTTCGGCAACAACCATGGACAAACGCTTCATCAATTGTTTGATGTTTTCCGTGTTGGCGACATATTGAACGGATAACTTAGTTGAGTTAAGGTACTCCAAGTTCGTATATTCCGTGTTGGTTTTGTTCAATTTCTCTTCTACGACTGCAATATCATTTGTGCCAATGAATGAAATTAGGCATGAGTATAACTCAACATTTGAGATCTCTAACCTGCTAGATACGACATTTTCTGTAATGGTCAGTTGTTGCTGGGAGACGACTATTTCAATCTTTGATTGGCTAGATTCTACAGACCAGCAGGTGATATTTTCCTTATCTAAATCGATTAGGATTTGGCCGAGTAATTTGCTTTGGTTATCGATACCTGCGGTATCTACCGTGACCTTGGCGATACTTCTCATACAACCAATGGCTTTCAATTGGTTAGAATCGATAATACCTGGGCCAATAACGGTTGGCGCATTAACGCCTATCGGAGAGTGAAGATTTCTTACCTCGATGGGTATTCCATAATCTCTGATTGGTATTACGGTAGTATGATGTATGACTGGTGCATCTAATCTCGATAATTCTCTCGCTTCATCATATCCCAAGTAAGGGATAGGTTTGGTCTCAACCCCCCACCTCGGGTTAATTGACAGTACGCCATCAACGTCTTTCCACAATATTAATTTTTTAGCATCTAGTATTTTTGCGATTGCTGCTGCGCTGTGATCGCTGCCACCCCGGCTGAGAAGTGCCAGGTTACCGTCTCGGCCTTCACCAAACCAACCGGTGATAACCGGAATACCAAAAAAAGCTGCATGATCGAGCTTCTTTACTGATGTTTCAATATCGACATTTGACGCAGTGTCACTTCCGTTGAGACATATACCAACATCTTCTGACCCTACAGGGTGTGAATCCATGCCTCTTTTTCTTAATTCATTAGCAACAACTAGTGCTGACAAGCGCTCGCCAGCTGCGAGTAGTGTGTTTACATCGACATAACTTTCTGGGCTTTTTGATAAATTAAACAACGATTTGTCAATGCCCGCTAAAACTTTGTTGAATTTGTCGGCAAAACTTGATTCATCAATCAACGGAGAGAAACGCAAATGTTGTTTTCTCAAGTCCGACACAAGTCTAGTTGCGTATCTTGGTTCATTTGCTGCACGCAGTAAACGGTCGGTCACACCCCACAGGGCAGATACGACAATTACCGTCTTGCCTTCTTGTTTTTCGATCATCTGAGCAATCAATTCGATATCCGAAGAATCTCGCAGGCAAGAGCCACCAAATTTGTGAACTACTACATTATTCAGGGTAAAAACCTCCCCTTATTGCGAGGTCAGCGATCGAGAACTTGGCCATTGCTTCAACAACTGCGACCGCTCTTGGGGCAAGCACGGGGTCATGCCTACCCTTGACGATGAGCGGTTCTTGTCGGTTGGTCGCCATATTCAAGGTCACTTGTTCACGTGGAATACTTGATGGAGGTTTGAAGGCGATTTTACACAATAAATCAGAGCCAGTGGACAAACCTGCTAGTGCTCCATCTGGTTTTTCACCTGTCAACACTGGGTTGTCTGTGTCTCCACCCCAGGGATTATTATGTTGACTACCCGTCATATTTATGGCTGTAAATCCCTCACCAAATTGTATGCCTCTTGCGGCAGGTATCGACATCATTGCTCTTGCAAGATATGGTTCAATGCCATCGAACCAAGGCTCGCCAATACCCATTGGCATTCCAGAAACCTGCAGTTCAACCTCACTGCCGATCGAATCTCGGTTCATTCGGTGAGCTTCAACAGACGCTATCATGTCGCTGGCAGATTTAGGGTCTTGACATCTAATCTGTTGACATTCGTCATTAGCCCATTTAGGTGGACAATCAGTAATTGGGGTTGATTTTATCGCCCCTATTGCAGAAACGTGTGCGTTAACCTTGATATTCAATGCGTCTATAATTGGTGAAATAACCGCAGCTGCTGCAACAATTGGTGCAGTCAATCTTGCACTGGAGGTGCCACCACCGCGCAGGTCAGCCGCACCGTCGGTTTTTTTCATCATCACCATGTCTTGGTGACCTGGTCTCGGTTGGTTAGGTAAAAATGAGTAGTCTTTTGATCTAACATCAGAATTTTTTATTGAGATTTCAATTCGTTCACCTGTTGTTATTGAATTTTTACACCCGGATAGGAATTCTACATTGTCCGGCTCGTTACGCTTACTGGCATACTTACCTCCTGGTTTGCGCTGGTCCATAGCAATTTGAATTGCTGCATCATCGATTTTTATGCCAGCAGGAACACCATCCAGGTAAGCACCTACTCTTGGTCCATGGCTGGTGCCAAACAAGGTAAGTCGCAACACCTCGCCAAGACTCATCTGCATCGGTATCGCTATTGGCTGGAGGTATTGGTTCAAGAACCTGCGCAAATTATTCCATTTCTAGTTCATCTGAATCGAGCGATAGGAATTTAGTTTCGATTATTTGCTCATCCGGCATTATTCTTTGCAGTGTTGACTTTATTCGCTCAACAGACGATGATACCAGACTTGGAATAATAATGACCACCGCAGGACCAGAACCAGTAACACCTGATGCTCTAGCACCATTTATAAACGCATCATTGGCAATTTTCCTGCCCTGAATATCGTTGGTAACAGAACATACTGCCCTGCCATTGATGGTCAAACAGTTCAGCAACTCTCCTTGTTGTAAAGCGACTAATGCTTTTTCAAACTCTTGAAACATTGGTCCAAAGTCTTCTAATTCTGGTCGAGCTTTCCTCGGCTCTCGTGTCGCAATAATGACAATCCAATCGTCTGGGTTTAGCCCTGCGCCCGACATTATCACACCATCAGCAACAGATTCCGCATTAGCATCAATTAACTTCCACCCCTTGGTTAAACAGGCCCATGAATCATCGATTGAGCCAGTTATTGACACACCAGCATTAATTTGTGCTTGCGATGACAAATCGACTATTTGATTATCGTTTAATGCAGTTTGTGTAGCCTCGCAGAGAGCTTTTAATGCCGCTACAGAGATTGCTGCACTCGACTTCAAGCCGCGTTGTTTTGGTATTTTTGAGGCAACCGCCCAGTGTATGTCACCAGATTCTAGACCGTCTGGTAGGGGTAAATCATTGCTAACCCATGTTTCAACAACTGCAGTAAACAAATTATCAGGATCGTCTAGTCGTCGTTTGCTCGGTCTGTCAAGCGCTTTGACTATCACAGGTAAATCCAGAGCGATTGAAGCACCGTACCCTGTGCCTGCAGCATGTAGTAGGCTGCACGCGCCATGTGCCTGACCAGTACCTATCACCGCCATTCTATACCTCCTTTGACGTGGTTGAGACTCTGTTACCAATGTGTCTTGTATGACTAGAGTTGTGGCAAAGCAACGAATCTCCAGGTTTCAGTTCGGTCACAGATTTCACCTCCCCCAAGCCCGCCACAACGCGTACCGTCTCCGCCTGCTGGAGATATATAGAATTAGATATTTGATAGACATTTTCCCAGATTATCTTCAGAAAAGGACGTCGTTCAATTTTAAGCCGGCCAATAGTAGCAGATCTGGTACCACCATTTTCAGATACCACCAAGACTTCATCCCCTGACGATAATTCAGAGAGATATTTTGTTTTATAATCAGCCATCATTACATATGAATGAGGTGGCCCAGCGTTTACCCGAAACGGTCTTGAAGGCACGAAATCAGACTCAAAAACCTCACCGTGAATTAAAGCCAAAGATGAGGCACTAGATCCAATGAGCATACCTTCACCAGGTGATATTAAAGATGTCAAATCTATACAGTAACGCTCACCGGAACCACCCGACTCTATACTGATTATTTTTCCATTGGTTAAGCTAACAGATTCTAAGGAAACCATGTCATTATTTTCGTAACTACCGTTGCGTTCTAGTCGTTGTGATTTGGCAATTTCGCAAGCCGTTATTAGCGGCTTATTTGGTTCAATAATGATCGCATCAACGCCTTTTTCTAAGGCAAAAGCAACTCCGTTAATCTCATCAGCAGCATCTACGATGATTGCCAACTTTGTTCCGCTATTCTCACATTCTGCGATTAGGTTCTCAATCGGAATCATCTGCCAGTCCGAGAAATCCAGTAATAGCCATTCAACTAACCCAATTTTGGCGCGTGCTTGCTCATAAGTTGAACGGTCATGAACGGGAAAAAATGCGCCAATGATTTCCCCATCCAGGGTTAACTTATCTGCATCGAGTATTATGCCATCGCCCTCATACTGTAATTTGTTATCGAATACTGTGTGGAGTGCAGATGGTAACGGATTTTTCCTCAAGTCACACCAAACCTGCACACTATCACCTTACAAAGAACACTTTTCCATTGCCTCGTCTACAGTATGGTTACCATGAACTATCATTACCAATGCTTGGGTTATTGCCGTGGCATTTGGATGGGCGAAAATCTGTCTACCCATGCAAACACCAGCACCACCAGCTTCGATTGATTGTTTTACCATTGTCAGTATCTGCCGACTGTCGCCAGTTGCAGGACCGCCGGCTACTAACAGCGGAACTGGGGCTGCCCGGCAGACTTTTTCGAAACTGGCAATGTCTCCAGTCCAGACGGTTTTAATGGCATCACAACCCAGTTCGAAGCCGATTCTTGCAGCATGAGCGTATCCCTTGGTTGGGTCATCTTTCATGAGGTTTACATTTTCACCTCTAACATAAAGCATTCCAAGAACCGGGACTTGATTTAGAAATGCTTCTGAGGTGATATGGCCCATTCTTTGTAACATGTCTGCTTCTTTTTTGCTACCGATATTGACTTGGCAAGAGACTCCAACAGCGCCTCGCATAATTGCTTCGTCGACATCCCCTACCAGTACCTTGTTACTGTGATTTTTTCCGCCATGTCTGGTCGATGCTGATAGGTGGGCAAGCATACTAGTCTTGGTACCTTCACAAAGGTGACTAAATTTATCGACAACTCCTTTGTGAGCAATAATGACGTCAGCTTCTCCGGCAATTAGCGCAAGAATTGTTGTCTCAATGTCTTCAAGCCCTTGGCATGGAAAGTCTGTTACACCATGGTCAATTGGTACCCAGACGCCTTTGCCAGCGGGGAGAATCTTCGCCATAATATCCTGCTTTGCCATTGTTGTTGCTAAAATCTCTTATTGTTCAATACTTTGCATTTTCTTAGGAGTAAAAATTAGCAGTTTTAGTTGATGTCTGACATGTTACTAACCGATGCTTCAAAAGACTAGTTCGCTATGGGTATGTCAATGGAACCAGTTACCATGGTGGCAATGGGCGCTCTTAGTGGCGGCTTTTTATTTGGAATATGGTACACACTGGTGCGTAGTGATGCGAAATTAAACATGCGACCGGGGATGACTGCTGAGGGTCTGCGACAAGATACAGGAGCCCCCAGTTTTGGCAGAACTAAACAGGAAATCGACCGTAAACTAGCGATTGTTGAAGCCCGTAGAAGGCGAGCAGAATTAGTGGAATCACGTCTTGCCGCCCAAGAAGCAGAATTGAGAGCGGCAGAAAATGCTCGTCGGTTAGCGGAAGAGGCAGAGCGAGAGAGAATTCGCCGACAGGAAGCAACCATCCGTGCTGAAGAAGAAGCTCGATTACGTAGAGAAGCCGAAGAACAGCAAAGAAATGCTGAGGCTGAATCTGAAAGACTCCGACTCGAGGAAGAATCCCAGCTGGCACGACAACGTGCAGAGGAAGAGGAACGTTTAGCAAAGGAGCGAGAAGAACTACGACAAGCTGAAATGGCTGCTGCGGAGGAACAACGATTGGCAGAGTTAGAAGCGGCTAGATTACAGGAAGAGATGGATTCTAGAGCCGCTGCAGAGGCTGCAATGTCCGAGTTACAAGCAAGGCTGCAAAGAGAGGGAGCAATGACCGGGGATGTCCAAATTTCACTTATGTGGGAGAACTTCAACGATCTAGACCTGCACGTAGTATGTCCCTCAGGGGAGAGAATACACGGTGGCAACAAAAAATCAGAATGCGGCGGAGAATTAGACGTCGACGCAAATGTCAGACCAGAAACAAAAAAACCGGTGGAAAATGTCGTGTGGCCGGGAGTTACCGCGCCTCCAGGGAATTATCAAGTATACGTTCATCACTACAAGAAGCATAGAAAGCGTCGGACAAAAGACCCCACAACCTTCCAAATAATAGTCAATAATGTGGGGGATTATAGAGAATACCACGGGGATTTGACCCATGGAGACCCAATTAAGTTAGTTTGCCAGTTTGAAGTGCCAGATAGAGCAGAACAATCTGAGAATGCTAAGCATAGTTTGGAAGAGCAAATGCGTTTAGAGGCTGCAGAATCTGCCCGTCTTGAGGAAGAGCGAGAGGCGGAAGAGCGTCAGAGGCAAGCAGACCTTGCAGAAGCAGAACAGCAAAGAGTCGCAGAACTTGAGGCAGCAAAAAAGCAAGAAGAATTGGAGGCAAGACAGGCCGCAGAGACCGCAATGAAAGAACTTCAGGAAAGATTGGACCGTGAAGGTGCGAGGTCAGGTGATGTTCAAATATCGCTAATGTGGGATAATTACAATGACCTTGACTTGCACGTTGTTTGTCCATCTGGCGAGAGGATTCACGGTGGTAACAAGACCTCTGAATGTGGCGGTGAGTTAGATGTCGATGCCAATGTACGACCAGAAACCAAAAAGCCGGTGGAGAATGTGGTTTGGGATGACAATACCGCTCAGCCAGGAGAGTATCAAGTGTATGTCCATCATTACAAGAAACACAAGAAGCGCAGGACAAAAGATCCGACAAAATTCAAAGTGATTGTCAATAATGTTGGAGAATTGCTTGAGTTTGATGGTCAGTTGTCCCACGGCGACCCGATCAAATTGGTTGCACAATTTGATGTCCCAACTTCTGAGGAGAGGCAATCTAGAATCGATGCTATTAAGGCCGAAATGGACATATTGTCGTCGAGTAATGATGACGACGATGAGGCAGAGGTTGAAGTTCAGATTGAGGACGATAATGGTGATTGATCAGGATAAAATATCCGTTAATCTATCATCATTTTTGGCTTTCTTTATCGCCCTGGCGATTCGTCTTCCAGTAGACATTCTTTCTTCATTTATATCACTGTAAGGCGAACCGCCGATAAATGGGTTTGAGCCTGCAACAATTCGCGCACTTATTTCGAATACCTTGAACTCTAGTTTGTCGGTAACGATAGTCTCCAAACAAAACGGTCCAATCATACCTCTGCTCTCTTCTTCTAGGACAAACGATTCCGCAACGGTTCCTTCGGCCATTTCAAATGCTCTTGGTAGTAATGATTCGCGAATTACAACAGGCTGGTTTCCAGTCACAACAAAAGAGGGTTCAAGACTCATTTCCCGCAGGTCTCTAAGCGATCCTAGCTTGTAGAACTCGTCAACATTAGATTCGTCTCTGCGATCCATCGACAATAACTCAAGACGCCCTAAATTCTTACCAGCATACTTACCTTTGCCTTGGACTTGGTAACCATCCTCAGCAATAGGGTCAAAGAAGAAATGAAGATAATACCTGCATCCTAGCACATATTCTTGAATTGTGAATTCCTCTTCTATGTCGACATTTCTTCGAAAATCTCGATAATCTCGAGCTATAAAGTAACCTCTTCCCCCCTTCGCTCCAGCGTATTTGACAATTACAGGTCCATCGATGTCATGTGGGTCTTCCAGCACCTTGGGCATTTCACATCCGCCTGCCTCCAACCAGTCTCTTTGCCTTTGACGACTGCTTTCCCAGTGTAAGATGCCGCGATTGCCAAATGTTGGAACTTGTAAATTCTTAAAATTAGTAGAACCAAGATACTCAACCAATGAACCATGAGGGATAATTATTACATTGCGCTCCCTAAACCACTCAGCGTAGTCAAGCATTTCTCGATAATCTTCCAAGATTAACCATTCATCTGGATCAGCACCAGGGAATGCTTGGTAGATTTTCCGACGATTTTCTCCTACTGCGATGCCTAAGGTTCTGAAGCCTTCTTGCTTTGCACCGTGAAGGATTTGTAGTGATGAGTGCGATGCAACAACTCCTACTGTGAGTTTATCCTTGTCATAGTCGGCGAGCCAGGATGTCAGTGTATCTCTGTCCACGCCCATATTGAGTGGTTTAGTGTTCCCTCTATGAGCATTATGGACATATAACTCAATATGAAACTGAAATTAGGGTTAATTCTCCCTCTTGGTCGACATTTCAACAGTAAACCCAGTGAAAGTTCAAGTCTTGAGTTAACATCCCCACTACATGGAAGCCAACGAACACCGGAACAGGATGACTTATGGCAACTATCTGAGACTCGAGGAAATACTTGGGCTGCAGGAAGGGCCCGCAGACTATTCGCCAGCCCCGTGTAACAACGAGAAGCATTTCATCATAGTTCACCAAGCATTTGAATTATGGTTTAAATTAGTCCTCACTGAGCTAAAGCAGGTACATAAACTGATGAGCAGTGAAGAAATTGACGAGAACTCAATGCCGATAATAGTGCATCACTTGAAGCGAGTTTCTGCGGTTTTTGACCTCATGTCGCAACAGTGGAAAGTCATGGAAACTTTGACTCCACAAGACTTCTTATCATTTAGGGACCGACTTGGGACATCATCAGGATTTGAATCTTGGCAGTTGAGGCAAATCGAGATAATACTAGGTCTTGAACAGCAACAGAGAGACGCAGGCATGGATCCTCTAAACCACATGAAAAAACTAGAGTCTGAGGGTAAAATCTCTGCTAAAGTATTGGCCGAATTCAACTCAGTCTTGCAGGCTCCATCACTAAACCAACTGCTGACAAACTGGCTATCTCGCACCCCGATTAATGGTTCAATCACTGGGAACCCTGGTGATCAAGATGTGGTATCAACCTACATAGACGGACATCTTTCTGCTATGAGAGCGCATTCAGACATCATTATTTCACACTTCGAGTCAATTGGCCACGGCGATGAATCCACGATGAGGGAGCGCCTCAACAAATCATTGTCTAATGCGGAGCAGTTCTTACGGCCAAATGGTGAAATAAATAGGTCAAGAGCAGGCTTGTTATTCATTGAATCATATCGCGAACTGCCACTACTTTCATGGCCGCGAGAATTGATAGATTCTTTTGTTGATCTTGAAGAGTCCATTCTCCTGTTCAGAAATTCACACGCTAGAATGGTTGAAAGAATGATTGGTAGAAGAATGGGCACGGGCGGGTCGAGTGGTGTTGATTATCTCGATGCAACTTTGAAATATCGGATTTTCGTTGATTTATGGACTGTTAGGACCATTTTGGTCAGGCGAGACCTAATTCCCAGCGTAGTTGGGTTGGAATACTACGGTTTTAATTCTCAGCACTGAATCATTCTTCATGCGGGTCGATATCGATTGGAATTAATTCGTGCTCATATTCGTACAGCGCTATTTTTAGTGGATCAAGCACATAGCGAACTGAGGCTTCCTCAAACCCATAAAGTGATATTAGTTCATCCTTGAATGCTTCTCTAAGAACTTCCTCGCCAGCATAAAGAGGTGCACCCATCCCTATTTGCAATGCTCTTGCACCGATAATTCTAGCTCTTTCAAATCGGGTATGTAGGCGAATTGGTTTAACCATAGCAATCACTTCGACTGTCAGTCGTATCCAATGCTGATAGCAGGTGTTTTTGAAACTAACCCAAATTACTCAGATTCATTGTCGACTTGTTTTTGCAATTTTCTAAACGATATCAAAGCCGGTAATAAGCATACAAGCAGAATTAGAAAAGTGATTATGGCGAGGTCATAACCACCATCGTATTCGAGTAATTCACTTATTATTTGCTGCCTTTCATTTAGATTTTTGTCACCAGTCGGGTTGGATGACAGTGATTGTAATTGCTGATAATCATCACCCTGCAGGACAAACACAAGCCGAGATGTGGCATTTGTTACCCACGAACTCAAGTTTTCCGTCCGTTGAGTATTGTTCAACGTTTTCATATCTACCGCTAAGTGATTCAGGCTACGATTGTCAAATTCATGCTCTACCGATTCTAGTTTCCAAATAGTCAGATTGTATGGGGTCGACGTATTCCAAAATACAGTTCCGTTGGAGAAAGATAAATCATCGATGCCAGAATAGTTAATCGTTGAGGAAGCAAGGACCTGGTTTAATTCTTGACCTTGACCTGAGCCTGTTAACAATCCTGCACTGTTAATCACTATTGATGGGATAAAAATTAGTCTGAATTGATCTTCGAACCTAAATTTGGAATAATTTAGATATGTTTGGTCAAAAATCGACGGGTGGTGTTGTATTACGGCAATAGTTTCGTTGTCCATATTGTCAAGCATTAATTCCAATGGTTCACACGGTTCACACCAATCAGCGCCATAATATTCAACCAGGTGATTCGGCCTAAACACCTCGCATTTATCAAATTCTGAGCACGGTAAATCCACGACAAGTACATCAATTGTTGCGTCGTTGAAGACAGACTCCATCTGGTTTTGCTCACTAACTTCGGCTGAGAAGGATGGCGCAAAAGTTATGCTCAGCATCAATAATACACCGACAAACTTCAAGATTTTTGGACAACTAATGTGCTGGGAATTGCCAAGGCATGTGTTCAAAAGGGGCACACTTCTCCTAATACCCATGGAGGAGGCTTGGTGGCGACGCCCTTCAACATTACCTCTTTTCATATTATTATTTGCTATCCTAATCATCTCATTTGGCGGAGCAATTAGAATCCATGATGCTGGTGAATCTTGTCCTGATTGGCCAAAGTGCTTTGGGACCTACGGATTTGATATTTCAGAAGCAGAGCAAACTGCTTATTGGGAAGAAAATCCCGATGAGATTGATTCACGAGGCGCCGATCATCGATACACGGTTTTCGAGATATTTCTGGAGTGGTTTCATCGAGCTTTAGTTGGAGTCATTGCTTTACCAGTTTTACTCAACGTTGCAGTTGCCAAACGAAAAATAGATTTCTACGGCAAACAGAATTTTTACTCCGCTATTTTCATTGCAGTACTACTAGTCATTCAAGCGATTGCTGGTGCAGTTACGGTGTTTTATGACAACGCTGATTGGTCGGTTGCTCTCCATCTGTCACTTGCGTCAATATTCACAGCCTCAATACTCTGGCAATACAAACTCACAAGAGTCAAAGAGGGTGCTCAGTGGCGTTTTCTCAAGGTGGCACCGGAGTTTAAGCGCCTTTATCGGAAAAAATTCGACTTAGTGGCAATTTCAGTTCTCGTGCTTCTTGTTTTGGGAGCATGGGTCTCATCGACAGCCGGCGGACAGTACAACCAATCCTGCTCTGTAGGTTTTCCCGATGCATGGCCACAATGTAACGGACAATTCTTTCCAACTCTTGATAATTCTGGGATTCTTGTCCAAATGATTCACCGATTAGGAGCACTGCTAGTTGGTCTCGTGCTGATTTTGTCATTGCTCAGACTTAATGATGAGAAAGTAAACTATGAGAATTCCCAACCGTTCTACAATGCATTGTTGCTGACGACAATACTTTGGTTTGCTAACCTGCTGATTGGCGCAGCATACCTAGTTCAAGCGAAAGTCGGGGAATTTCCCGAATGGATATCTCTATTACATCTGTTAGGTGGGGTATCAACATTCATAGTTGCGGCTAGTGGCCCGATGATGTTCAGACTCAGCACAAACAACGTAGAGGACAGCGAAGAGTGATTCTATGGCAAACACAACAACGGACATCCATCACCCGGGATGGCCAAAAGTGTTTGTTAGACTTATGAAGTTAAGAGTAATTATGTTACTCCAAATAACGGCAATATGTGCAATTCTGGTCCATGATTTGCTGGCAAGGCATGGTTTGATCGATGTTGATAGAAGCTGGACTGACACTTTCTATGCAGTGCTGATAACCGTAGTTGGTGGAACACTCTCTGCAGGTGGTTCTAACGCTATCAACATGTGGTTTGATGCCGATATAGACCAGCACATGCGCCGTACACAAAATCGTCCAGTTCCACTGGGCCACATATCTGCGAACGGGGCGTTGGCTTTTGGACTAGTAATCGCACTTTTGGGCTCATCATTATTCCTTTTAGTTAGCTGGAAAGCAGCATTTTGGTCGTTTTTCTCGGTATTTTTTTACGTCATAATTTACACAATGTGGCTCAAGCGACGCACCCCGCAAAACATCGTTATCGGAGGTATTGCCGGTTCCACGCCACCCCTCATAGGATGGGCAGTTGCTGCTACCGATTACACCGGGGGAGTGAATCCATTAGACTTGGGCTCAGCCATACCATGGATGCTTTTTGCCCTAATCTTCCTGTGGACTCCACCGCATTTTTGGGCGCTGGCACTCTACAGGTCTGGTGAATATGCCAAGGCTGAAGTCCCTATGATGAATGAAGTCAAAGGCGCTGAGCATACAATTTTCCAATCCAAGATTTATTGTGTTCTGCTGTTAATGCTAGGATCTGTTCCTTGCTTCTGGCCAGAATCCGGCTTACCGCTGCTTTGGGCGTTTATTGCTGGCGGTCTCACACTATGGTATGCCGCTTCTGTTTGGGCCATCGACCCGGATGAACCGTTTGATGAAAATGGTCGAATGCCAAAAGCGGCCAAATCATTTTTTAGGTCACTGTACTACCTCGGCTGGATGTTTTTACTGTTAGTCTTTGTCAGTTTTGTCCCGCCGGAATCACTCGGTTATTTCGGGCCTTTATCCTAAAACTGACACATTATATTTGACCGTCATATTCATGACTGCGACTAATTTCGCTCGATTTACTGCGGCAGTCGCATAGCCTGGCCATTGCGCCGGATTGCTAATCCGGTGGTGTCTCACCTCGGGAGTTCGAATCTCCCCTGCCGCGCCATCATTCAAAGAAGTCGTCAAACTCATCAGCCATCGATTCAGCAGCTAACCGACGATTTCTCGCAGCAACAACTCTTCGCAGCCTCTTGAGGCGTTTTGCGATGAATGCCAGCATGATTATGCCGATGCACAAGGTTGAGAGTGTAACTATCCCAGCTGTCATGAATTCTTGCTGCTCAAGACTGTCACTGAAGTTTCCTAGCCATTCGCTCCCTAATGGTGGCTCAGGTTCAGGTTCAGGTTCGGGGATGACGTGCTGATTGTATGACCACCAGTCATATTCAATGTACACTTTTTCTACATTTGCTGATGGATAGATTACCACCGTGCGCTCATTGCCATACTCATCTGTTGGCGTTAGAATGTAGTAAAATACCTTCATTGGCCTGATTCGATTATCTTCCATCCCAGTAACTGTATACTGGAAACTATCTCCTGCAGTGTAGGTCATGTCGCTTAAGATCGGCTGAATCAGGGATAAATCCATACCGTTGGGATTTTGTTCGACTCGATAAAGATCCCAGGTTTCGTTTGCTTCGCCTTGGGGCCAGGTCCAAGAGATTGTGACCTGATAACACATATTCCAATCTTTTAGGATGGCATAACAATCCGTATCATTGGTAAACAGTGAATTGCTTTGCATGTCTACAATAGATGTTGAGGGAGGGGTAGAATCACCACATATATATGCAGACGTACCGTTTTCCATAGAGACATTTGCCAAGTGGTTGAATGTATTACCCGTTCTATCTACTGGTATTATGGCGTATGATGAACAGTAACCGTCGGGAACTGTTAGCATATCCTGCCAGCTGGTCTCGTTCAAGGGAACAAACTGTCTAAAGGAATCAGCAACTAAGTCATTCCACATCAATTGATTATAGTTTTCCTGAGGTGATTGGAATATGGTGCCACCAAAGTCGGGTACTACTCTTTGGTGAATGTTCCATCCTAGAATGTAATCACTCTCAACGTCGCCATAAGGGTCCCAATTAAGTTCAAAGTTTCCAGCCGAGATTAAATCCACCGTAAAATTTCGAGCCTCTATGTCGGGCTCGCCAATTTCTCCGATTACTAGAATGGTAGTCGGTTCATACAAACGAGCAAACATAACTGTTTGATTTTTGTATCCATAGTGTTCACTGTTGAAATACTCCCAACTTTGGTCATCAAAGGAGTTCAATTTTCTAAACTCTACCGATGTGTAGGGGACTCCCTCAGGCAATGCGTGATACAGGTTTAATTCGACATCAAGCCAATTCTGCCCGTCAAATATAGAATCATTATTTGTTGTATCAATAAGATCAAACTGATATAGCATCAACGGTATATTGCCTCCACCTATGTTGTAGTCCTGTCTGACCATTGGTAGCATTGATTCATGAGTAATCTCTACTGTGTTTGATGGTGAGGTTGCTGATGCCGTGTAGAAAGGGGCGTTGTTAATGCTAATCTCAGAATAAACCAAGATACTGAAATAAATAATTTCACTATTGCCAATAATATCAGTGGTAATTAGTTTGAAAGTGTGGCTACCTAGGCCATAATCCGCCGTGTTAATATCAATCTGATGACCATAGTCTACGTTGATTATACCAGAGTACCACCATGAATAGTTTACCGGGCTCGCCGAGAAAGGGTTTACATTGGCCGTAACAGTAATTGTCTCTTCATCAGTGTACCATTCCTTCTCGTTCGATATGGTAATTGAGGATGCTAATTGTGCGACAATCACGTTAGCATCTTCCTCGATTGTGTTGTCAAGGGTGTAAGAATCATAGTTGTTATCGATCAAGTTGGGCAGCACGGCTTGCATGGCGATGTCATTACCATGAACAGGCATGTCGAACACGCAGGTACGCTGTTGGTTAGGTGCTAGCTCCGTAATCTCACAGGTTTGTAGTATTGGTTGTCCATTACTTTTTGAGATTGTCAGTTCTAAGTCAAAATCAACAGCAGTGGCATTCCCATTATTGCTGATGATTACTGAGACCATATCAAAACCGAATAGGTAACTCTGTTCAGACGGGTTGTGGCTTGGGAACATATTATTTATTGATAAGTCAAGTTCAGTGTCAATATATATGGTTATTTCATTCAGGTTATTGTCATCTTTTAAGTCATGATACGGTGCGCCAGTGGAATCAAATAGACCGTAAACTAATGTGTATACTCCATCTTGATTGTACTCAAACGTTGGTAACCCCATCTGGAACGATTTATAGAATGAAAATTTTGGGAAATTTTCGGTGAATTCGTAATTTTCGCTCAACATAGCAGATTTATTTTCGTTCCATAGTTGCCACCCAATAGAAGCGTTCAGTTGACAAGTTGCACACAAGTTTGCAAAAGCTGAAAAAGTCATGTTATACTGTGTGTCTCTGGATAGTAAATCATTGCCAGCGTAGTTGGCTAGGTTAGGTAGACCTGACACAATATCGTCATTGGTCTCAATCTTGAAATCGGTATACTCTAGGGTAGAATTTATTTTGAAATTTAAGATATCGTCAGTTGGATTCATATCCATCTCGTCAAACTGATAAATTACGGTAATAGTCTCATTTATCCCATTTGGATAAAATCCGTTAGTTGAAGTGAAATTGTTGCTTGCGCCGGGATTAATTGGTGGAATGAGAAATGTACCATCATCGATTCTTTGCGAGATGCATACATTGGTAACTTGTTCTCCAAGACAAACATACCAAGACATTGTTCTTGGGTCTGATGCAGTAGAGTCTGAGTTGGTCAGTTCAACAGTAAAGTAGGTTGGCTCATAAGCAGGAATGTAGTCATATTCAGTTGGTGTCGAGCCTATTATTGACAGATTGCCTTGAGTAGATGCTTCTGCATTATCAACTACACTGATGCTTGCGAGTGTAGAAAAGAGCATCAGAAAAACAACGAAAACGCAGGAAAACCTTTGATTCCCCAATTGCTTTGACGCCACACTCATATGGTTCGCTAACAATTGACATTCAAAGACTCATCGGCGAGAATTCACCATATCTGCTGAATTTTGCGATAATTACGTTGTTCCATCGGTAGACTCTTGAGTTGGCTGGTACTGGGATAATCATGGACCCAGTTCATGTTTCTTTGAACAGAGATGAGAACGCCATGACCGCGGTAATCGAGTTTCTCTCCGCATTTACCCTTTTTCTCATGATCCTAACGGCCTTCTTATCACTAGCCCAGTTAGAGATGGGTTCGAACGATACCTCCGTTGATAGGCTTGACCGAGCTGCGGCACAAGGACTGGACCGTATGACCTCTGACGGCGGTTGGTATGTGCCCGCATTTTCTGATGGCTCCCTTGATTATGCGAATTCAACTTCTGAATGGCATCTTCAACCGATTACAGAGGTAAATCAGGGAATTGTATTGGCTGGATTAATGGGCGCTAATAATCTAGATTTCGACCGTATTTCTGCGCTTGGTAACATCACTGAGGATAATTTGGCAAGAGGCCTTGGATTGGGCGAAAAATACAGCCTAAATCTTGAAATTAAAATAACAGAATCAAATATCCCCGAACGCCATGGTTTGGTGTTGTTTACCGGTGGTACTGAGCGCGGTACAGCGCAGGCCTCCTCCTCATCGTTCAAAGAAATTCAAGTTGGTGCGGAAAAGTTCCTGATAATACTCGAAGTTCACAACGGCGGTAGGAAAGCAGATAATTTGCACATCACAGAGATTAGCCCACGCTCAGTATCCGGTGCACCAGAATGGATTGAGTTGTACAATCCAAACAACTTTGCCATCGACCTCAACGGTTGGAGTTTGTCGCATATTTCTCCGAACCACAACACTAACATTTTGTTGAGAGGAGGGGTAATTTCGGGAAATTCTGTTAGTATAATTACTGGAGACCCAAGCAGTCAAGATACTGGTGATGCTGACCACATCATTGACTTAGGTAGCGAAGGTTTCCTTGGTGTTGGTGAGCTCAATTTACTGGA
The DNA here is from genome assembly GCA_002505355.1 of Euryarchaeota archaeon UBA229. Classification (GTDB taxonomy): domain Archaea; phylum Thermoplasmatota; class Poseidoniia; order Poseidoniales; family Poseidoniaceae; genus MGIIa-L1. The sequence goes on from DAUW01000076.1 coordinate 67,475, forward strand.
TGATGGGGGTGGTGTAGTCATTCTTTCGTATACCCAATTAAGTGAATATCAACCATTTGAGGTAATGCGTGTGGCATGGGGAGGGGATACCGGTTATTTCCTAACGCCCAGCCAGTCATTGGTAAATCTAGGCAACAATTTTCCTCCTACAGAGGATGATTGGGAAGTATCTAGTAACCCAAGTCCCGGGATAATCAACTAGGCTTAAGTTGGTATTTATTTTTCTAGATAATCGGATGCTTCATGAACCTGTGAGTATTAGCACTCATGTTCCCATGCAGCCTGCAGGTATGTATTCCCGTGATAGATGTGTGACAGGAGTTCACGGTCTAGACGAAATTTTGCGAGGTGGAATACCATATGGATCAACCGTACTTGCCGCCGGTACTTGCGGTTCAGGTAAAACAACACTGGGAATGGAATTTCTTGTCAGAGGTGCGAATGCGGGTGAGGCTTGTGCGCACTTTACAGCTACAGAACCATCAGTAAAATTGTTGGAGAACATCCGACAATTTGCTTTTTTTGATATGAAAATGGTCGACACTGGCTTGATAAATGTATTTGATATGGATGTCTTATACTCTTGGTTGGGGCTTGAAAAATCAACGTTTGACCTAGATGACGTCCACTCGCTGATAAAGTCGATTGTTGATATTGTCAACACAATCGGTGTGACAAGATTAGTGATCGATTCGGTCACAACCTTGTGTTACAAGATTAAGTCAGAACAGTTGATTAGAGATTTTCTTTTCACCTTGGGTAAAAAACTAGCAACATTAGGGTGTACAACAATTCTAATTGCGGAAATCACCTCAGCTACTGAAAATGCTCACTGGTCCTCATTTGGAGTAGAAGAGGCAATCTGTGATGGCATCATTGTACTTGGCGACATTGAAAGAATGGGTCATTTGTTGCGATTTCTCCAAGTGGTAAAAATGCGCGGGACCTCTCATAGCAGAGCCAAACATGCAATTGAATTGACGCCCCTAGGAGTCATGCTAACTCCCATGCTCAAATGGGGCGCAATAAGTGATAATGTCAATCGTTGGGGGTCTTGAAGTGTTTGAATTAGACCAGGGAATTGCCGATCAATTAACCGAAGTATCCCTCAACAGCTCAGTGCAAGTAAGATGCGGCAACTCAAATTCGTTCATGGTAACGGCAAGCACCCTAATTCCGTTACTGCAGATGTTCGAGATGAAAGGTGTTTACATTTCCGCTAGCCGTGGCGCTGCAGAAGTAATTCAGGCATTTGAGTCGGTCGGCATTGACGTTTCTCAAATCCAGTTTATTGACTTAGTCTCTTCAGGTATTCTTGGTGGCACCAATATACCATACAACAATGTTCATTTTGTTGATAGTCCGATAATGCTAGAATCGATACTACTTCGGACATTGTACATATTGCAAACTAATCAATCAGAAAGAAATTTCGTGTTTGTTGATAGCGTTAACGCACTGGCGATTTACAATGACGACAGAATGCTTGCGGAGTACCTCCACACTTTCATCAATACATTCAGGCAACAAGATGTGCTATCGGTAATTCTCAATGTGCCTGACCAGACGCCGCCGTTAGTTCTGTCAAACCTAGATCTCTACTGTACTGATTTAGTCGACAGAGGTCAAGTTGTCATCCATTAAAGGAGGTAGTCAGATGGCGAAGGAGATTCAGTTTGAAGCAGAGGATGAGGAGTTCTTTGGTAAAGTTGGCTCATTCGGTGTACCCAAATTCGATAATGAAATGCGCGGTGGTGTGCCAAGAGGATTTACTATGATTGCCTTTACCGATACCGGTTCAGGTAGCGAACTGTTCGCCAAGCAGTTTGTTTCACCAGCAGAAGAGGCTGAAAACACCATCTACATCTCAACCAACGAGGGTCAAGCAGAGATTGTGCGAATTTTCCAGAAATACGATTGGCCGCTGGACATCAATGTTAGAACAATTGGTGAGGAGTATAACTCGAACGTATTGGAAAAAGAGTTGCTTGCTAGCAGATATAGGCTAGAAGGCTTCCGTCTTGAGGATATCCAAAGGCTTGCACAAACGCGATTCGTCGATGAAAATAATCAAGATTACCTCACTGAAGTAACCAATGAAGTTATGGCTTTAGGGCCGTATTTTAGGGCCGTTGTTGACAGTTTGGATTTCTTCCTGCAAAGAGACGACCCAGCGCGGGTTGTGGCTATGGTTAGGATGCTGCAAGCTCACGCTCAAATGTACCGTGGTTTACTGTTTCTCACGGTATCCACAGACGGCCTCTCACCTAGCATCAAGCAAGAATTAGCGTCCATTGCTGACATGGTGTTGTCGTTTCAAGTGCGAACTATCGGAACAGATTTCGAAACCTCGATGATGGTATCAAAATTTAGAAATGCGCCAGAAAATTTGAAGATATTAGTGTTTAGAGTGACCCCCGAAGAAGGTATTACCCCGGAAACCGTCGAACGTATTGCTTGAAACTGAAACGATATGTCCAAAGAGGGCGGGCTTGACAGATAACCATGGCAGGTCGAAGCGCAACTGGTGGTTATGACCCGTCAGGTATCGACATCGATGAGTGGGAATTATTAGAATCTCAGCTGGAAGAATCGATACCAAATTACGATCGAGTTAATCGTTTGATGACATTTGGTCAAGATGCGGTATGGCGAAAAAATGTTCGGAGTCATGCGCAACCTGGAATGAAAGTATTGGAAGTAGGATGCGGCCCCGGCTCATTTGCCGAAGATATCGAAAGTGTTGACTTGACTTGCTTAGACCCATCAGAAGAGATGTTGAAAGTCGCTAAAGTTAGGGTAAATGATGCTCGTCAATTGCGTGGTGAGCCGCCGGCAGATTATGTCCTTGCTATCGCCGAATCAATACCATTGCCAGACAACACTTTTGACCGCGTATTCTGCTTATTCTCCTTCCGTGATTTCCAAGATAAGAAGAAAGGATTAGAAGAAATACTTAGAGTTCTCAAACCGGGTGGCCAGTTAGTGATTTGTGATGCTGGCAAGGCTAACTGGGTTCACGGCTTGGCCGGAAGGATATGGATGTCTACAGTCGTACAATGGATTGCAAGATACGTCACTAAGAAAAAAGACCACCCCTGGAAAGGGCTTGCCAAAACATATTCCCATTATGGCACCAACGGTTATTATCGAAGGTTGATGAGAGAAGTTGGTTTTGAAAATGTTCAGGGAAGACTGCTGATGCCATTCGGAATGGCTAGCAGATTCAGGGGACACAAACCTGATAATTGATTTTTCAATAGGATATCTCACGAATTTACGTCATGAGAAAAATCATTACACTCATAAACCCCCTATATCTGGCAAATTTATCAGGTGATGACTTTGACAATGGCTGATGTCCTGCGAAAAATCAAACAAACCGAAAGAGAGGCTGCACGACAGTTGTCTGCAGCAAAAGACGAAGCGTCAAAGATTGTCTCAGACGCCCGTAAAAAATCAGCAGAGATAATTTCACAAGCATCAGACGATTCTGTGTCCAACACTCAGTCAATCCTCGATTCGGCCCGTGAAGAGGCTGCCAAATCGGCAGAAAAAGTTCACAAGGAAGGGGCTAAATCAGTTACTTCGATTAATACAACTGCTAACAAGAATGTCTCTAAAGCAGTTGATCATATCTTGAAGACTATGTCATCATTGTAGGTGTTTTCGATGTTTGAAACTGCTGAAATGTCCCGTCTAACTGTGGCATCTCCAGTTGACAAAATGGAAGCAGTATTGAGAATCTGTGCAGATTTAGGCTGTGTGCATATCGAGGAGTACGGCAATTTTGAAGACGGCATTGGAGTCGGTAAATCTATTTCATCTGATGAATCTGCTCTCATTAGTCAATTACTGACTAAAGGAAGGGCACTGCAAGCAGAACTGAATGCAGTTAATACTGCTGGGCCTAAATCGACGGCAGAAGTTAAACAACTAGTCGACACCATGGGAGATAAAATCGATCAAGCATTAGTATTACTGGATGAATCAAGAGATGCAAATTCCGAAATTACCTCCCTCGCCGAGCGAATAAAAGCGCTGCAAAGAGTCGCTCCTCTTGGCATTCCATTAGAATTGATGGCGGGTTTCGACGGTGTCGAACTTTTCATTGCGGAAACCTCGAAGGCGTCCAAAGCGCGTGCAGAGTTTTCTGACCTCCTCGCAGATATTGAATTACAAGCTGCAAACGGCATTATTGCCATTGCTTGTCGACCATCGGATAGTGCTGCTGTACAAATTGGACTAAGCGCGCTCGGGGCTAAACCAATCCAGATTCCATCAGGTGAGGGTTCTGCCGACGAAATGATTGCCGACGCACAAGCCAAGATTGAGTCACTCGAGTCGAAAATAAGCAGTGCTGAGAAGTCCTTGAAACAGTGGTCAAACGCCAACGGGCGAGATTTGGTTATTATTCTTGAACACCTAGAGCGTGAGGAATCCATATACACGGCTCCAACCTTGCTAGCTGTCAGCAACCAGGCATTTGTCCTCGACGGTTGGATTCCAACTGAGGAACAAGACAAAGTTGAGTCAGCATTATCCAGCGCAGCCTCACACATTTCTATAGAACAATACGTAGACAATCACCACGGTCACGGCGACGAACACCATGATGATCATACGGACAAACAAGAAGTTCCAAAAGAATTAGAGATGTTATCCGATTATTTATCCAGTAAAAATCAATCAGTATTCGAGTTCTTTAGAAGTATGGATTTAGACGATTCCGGGGCGCTTGAGTTTGCTGAGATTGAGTCAGCAATGCAAGCAGCAGATATACCAGACATGCCACCCCTAAATATGGCTAGATTCCTTGCGGCCATAGACCTCAATCGTGACGGGAAAATTAACCTCCCTGAGCTAGATTTAGCGATTGGGGCCATAAGAAATGGTACCTATCACACAAAAGAGTACCATGATGATGCTCAACCGCCGATTAAATTCGATAACGGAGAATTCTCAGAGCCATTCGAGCTGTTGGTAGATTTAGTTGGCAGGCCGAAATATGGAACATTTGACCCGACGCTACTTATGACCTTTACCTTCCCTATTTTCTATGGTATGATACTCGGTGATTGGGGCTACGGTCTTGTATTGTGCGCTATTGCAGCATACTTCGGCACGAAACCATTTGCTGCTGATCCGCTTGCCCAAAATGGCTTGACAATTCTACGCTGGATGGGGATATGGTGTATTATTTGGGGCTTAATTTTCGCTGAAGGTTTCGGTTTCGTTTGGGATGATACAGGACAAATGGGCAATTCCTCTCCGTTTGATTTCATTTATGACTGGACTTACGCTAACGTCCACGTTCCAGGAACCCTCGCTGACCTGCTAGCAATGGGTGGCTTGCATGTACCATTCCATCGTGCCAGTCCAGGCGGTGGCCTACAAGAGTACGTTGTTCTGTCTGTCTATGTTGGTGTTCTCCACATATTTGTCGGTCTATTTATTGGACTATACACAGTATGGAATGCTCACGGTGCAGCCGCAGCATTCTTCGAAAAAGGTTCCTGGATACTGATTATGACTGGCGGCACCATGCAGGCAAGAAACATGGTCATGGGATTCAATGAGTTATTCGAATTCCAGATCTGGACAGTGTTCATAGCTGTGGGTCTAGTATGCTTAGTCATCGGATTAGCCGTCTACGAGAAGTTTGGTTGGGTTGGCGGTTTGGTCATGGGCCCGATAGAAATCTTTGGATTGCTGGCTAATACTCTTTCCTATCTTAGAATAATGGGAGTTGGCGTTGCGGGCGTAAAAATCGCAGAAATTTCCATCAGCATGGGCTGGGAAAAAATCGGACCTGCAATGGACGCAGGAGACATCATTGGCCTAGTCCTCGGTATCGTTCTATTTGTCTTAGTGCAATTGTTTGCGATTGCTCTTGGAATTTTATCACCTTCAATTCACGCTATCCGTCTACACTTTGTAGAATGGATGGGTAAGTTTTACGACGGCAGTGGCAAAGCATTCGCGCCACTTGGCGGTAGAACCCTTCATGTGGAGGGTAAATCATAGTCCATTGGACAAATAAAGGAGGTAGCAAAAATGAACAAGAATACCCTGAAAATGAGCCTGAGAACCCTGATCGTCTTGCTGGCATTGACCCTTGTAGCACAAGGTGTTGCAGCAGAAGGAGAAGAAACGGGAGAAGATACGAACGTAGGAAACATCGGTAACCTCGGTGTTGGTATTGCGCTAGGATTAGCCGGACTAGGTGCTGGTTACTCACAAGCCGCAATAGGTAGCGCTGCAGTCGGCATGCTTGCCGAAGACGGCAGCAAGTTCGGTTACGCACTAATCTTCACAGCTCTGCCAGAGTCTATCGTTATCTTGGGCGCTCTGCCATTGTTCCTACAGTGAACATTTACCTTTGACGGTCTAGAAGACTGTTGGAGTATATGGAGGAATAAAAATGACGCTCGAAACATTGGCTAAAGATATCGCTGCATCTGCAGAAGCAGATGTCAAAGCGCTGATCGACGAAGCCAAGTCTGAAGCCAAGGAAATATTGGAAGAAGCCAAAAACAAAGCATCCGGTATAACTGATGAAGCTAACTCAAGGGCTGAGCGTGAAGCCGCTCAAATATCCCGTGAAGTAGTTGCTAGTGCTAGACAAGCGAATCAAAAATCGATATTGATTGCGAAACGGGAAGCCATGGATAATACCCATGCTGCTGTTAAAGAGCAACTTGCTGACCCTGGCTTCAAGGGTCGTGCCAGTATGTTAAAATCATTGATGGCAAAAGCCGACAAAGTTGCATCAGCAGATTTCGTTATCAGGCCAGTAGAAGTGGATAAGAAAGCACTTAGTGATTTGAAAGGTAAGCGAAAACTAGGCACAACTGTCGATGGTCTTGGAGGATTTATCCTAGAGGCCGCTGATGGGTCTGTATCTTATGATATGAGATTTGACACTCTGCTAGATACAGCGTGGGGACAGTCCCTATCGGAAGTTAACAGAATATTGTTTGGTTGAGGTGAAATGATTGGCTGGTAATACTGCTTACGTTGCTTCGAGAGCCAAATCTCGAAGGAAGAAACTTGCAGACTTAGCAAGGATGCGGCAGCTTATCAATCAATCAACCGATCAATTAACAGCATCTGTAAGTAACATGGGTTATGCTGACGAAATTAACTTGTACGCCGGGAAATTGACTGGCGCAGATTTGGTTGAGGCAGCATTAACACACAACCTTGAAGCAGAATTATCAGAGATACTCAAAATGTGCAATGGTAAAATTAGAGACGTAGTCGATATCTACACCTCACGGTTTGAATATCAAAATGCCAAAGTCGTGCTCCGATCTGTTGTGAATGAAGTTGCTTTAGATAAAGTTTCAAATTCGATACTACCAGATTTGAACGATATCAATACGCCATGGTTGAAAATTATCGAAACTGCAGATGACTTGCGATCCGCAGTCTTGCAGATGCGGCGTAAATCCTTCGGAGCAGACCTCAAGGCGCTGCCCGAGGATGCGAGATTATCTGAATACGAGGATGCCCTAGACAGGCATTACTTCAAGTCGGCTACCAAATCACTCAACGCAAAAAATCCAGCGACGAAGTACTTGAAAGACTACTTAGCAATGGAAATTGACCACCGAAACATAATGAATATACTTGAATCGGATTCGATTGGTATATCATCCGATGAAATGGCTAAACTGTTAATTGCGGGTGGTAAAATACTACCATCTAGAGCATTTTCAACGATTGCTGCTGGTGGTAGGTCAGCATTAATGGATGTGCTTAGAACGTCGTCTAAATTTGACATGGGGCACTTTGAGGGGCTGTTAGAAGAGGTCACAAAATCTAGAAGCTTAGATTCCATAGTAACATGGTTCAAGGAAAGGGAACATAAGTTCATGAAAAAAATGAGTTATCTCCATCCCATTTCCGCACTGCCAATAGTTTACTATGTTGCAATGAAGGTACAAGAAGTTGCAGACCTGAGAATAATTGTCAGAGGAAGATTTGCTGGCTTGCCGGCAGAAGTGCTAGAGGCGCACATACTATGAGGTGTAAATATGGAATTAGCAGTAGTAGGCTCACATGAATTCACTCTAGGGTTCCAGCTGGCTGGTATTTCAAGCACCTTCAATCCTACAAGTGATGAGGAAATGGCCTCACAACTAAAATCACTACTTAATTCAAGAGAGGTTGGAATTATTGTCATCGACTCTGCAATAATGTCAACCTTGCCAGAGAGATTGCGAGACCAACTCTCGGCATCAGTTACTCCCACGGTACTTGGAATCGGTACCGAGGAGGACACTACTTTGCGGGACACAATCCGCAAAGCAATAGGAGTCGACTTATGGAAATGAATTCCAAAAAGGAGGAAAAAATATGAGCAATGAAGGAGTAATATATCGAATATCCGGTCCTGTAGTAACCGCAACTGGAATGAACGCAGCTATGTATGACGTTGTCAGAGTAGGACATGAAGGACTGATGGGTGAAGTTATCGAACTTCACGGTGACAAGGCAATTATACAAGTTTACGAAGACACCTCGGGCATAAGACCGGGCGAACCCGTTTTGAACACGGAAGAAACCCTATCTGTGTCTCTAGGTCCAGGTTTGTTGACCCAGATTTATGACGGTATCCAAAGACCGTTAGCAACACTCGAGGAAGTAATGGGCGTATTTATCACTAGAGGGGTTGATGCGGATGCTTTCGACCTTGAGAAGAAGTGGACATTCGAACCAATCGTCGCCAAGGGCGATGATCTTGCCAGCGGTCAAGTTATTGGTCACGTGCAGGAAACCGAAACTATTGTTCACAAGATTATGGTTCCTCCGGGAAAAAGTGGCAAAGTTAAATCTATCAAGTCTGGTGATTTCAACGTCACACAAACCGTTTGTACCCTAGACGACGGAACTGAACTGCAAATGATGCAGAAATGGCCAGTTAGGTCACCTAGACCGTTCCGCCAGAAATATGCTCCAGATACGCCGTTAGTGACTGGAATGCGAATCCTTGATTTCCTCTTCCCGCTCGCCAAGGGTGGTGCAGCAGGAATTCCTGGACCATTCGGTTCAGGTAAAACAGTAACTCAGCAGTCACTTGCCAAGTATTCTGACGCGCAATTAGTGGTATACATAGGATGTGGCGAGCGTGGCAATGAGATGACAGAGGTACTAGACGAATTCCCGCACCTAATCGATCCAAACACCGGTAAGCCGCTGATGAACCGTACTGTAATGATTGCCAATACCTCCAACATGCCGGTCGCAGCTCGTGAGGCGTCGGTTTATACTGGAATCACCATTGCCGAGTACTTCAGAGATATGGGGTACGATGTTGCCCTGATGGCTGATTCAACCTCGAGATGGGCCGAGGCAATGCGTGAAATTTCATCAAGATTAGAAGAGATGCCTGGAGAAGAAGGCTATCCTGCTTATCTATCATCGAGAATTGCTGAGTTCTATGAGCGTGCAGGTCGTGTTGAGACCTTGAGTGGTGAAGACGGGTCTGTAACTGTGATTGGTGCGGTGTCACCCCCGGGTGGAGATATTTCCGAGCCGGTTTCTCAGGGAACTCTTCGAATTGTCAAGGTATTTTGGGGACTCGACGCCGGTCTTGCAAGGCAGAGACATTTCCCAGCAATCAACTGGCTTAATTCCTATTCATTGTATCCGCAAAGCTTAGATCAGTGGTTTAGAGACAATATTGCGCAAGACTTCCCTGAAATTAGAACCCAAGTGAGCGGGCTTTTACAAATAGAAGCAGAACTGCAGGAGATTGTTCAATTGGTAGGATCAGATGCACTCCCTGTTGACCAACAATTAACTTTAGAAGTTGCGAGAATGATTAGAGAATTTTTCCTCCAGCAGAACGGCTTCCACGAAGTCGATGCTTACTGTGACATTAATCTACAGTACAAGATGGCAAAAGCAATACTATCTTTCCAAGACTCTGCTAAGGCTGCAATGGCTTCAGGTGCGCAACTAAATGATGTTGTCAACGTTCAATCTAGAACAGATTTGATGAGAGGTAGATTTGAGAAAGGCTACATTGACGAAATCGAGGAGATGGTGAAAAACATGACCGCAGAAATTGCGGGTACCGTGGAGGGTAACTAGGAGGAATAATCATGAGTGGAAAAGAATACAGAACAATTACCGATGTAAAAGGCCCACTGGTCTTTTTGAATAAAACAGAACCCGTTGCTTTTGGCGAAATTGTAACTTTGAGGCTGGCTGATGGCTCGATTAAAAACGGCCAGGTACTGGACACCTCGGATGAATTAGTTATCGTCCAAGTATTCGAAGGAACTGCTAACATCAATCGGGAGTCTGGTGTGACATTCATGGGGGACGTGTTCAAGCTTCCAGTGAGTACCGAACTGGTTGGTAGAATCCTTGACGGTGCAGGTCGACCAAGAGACGGCGGTCCTGCGATTGTTGCAGAAGAGAATGCGGATATTATTGGTGCGGCAATTAACCCTTACAGCAGGCAAAGCCCACACGATTTCATCCAGACCGGTATTTCAGCCATCGATTGCTGTACAACCCTAGTGCGTGGCCAGAAATTGCCAATTTTCTCAGCATCCGGTTTGCCGCACAATGACATTGCACTGCAAATAGCCCGTCAAGCCAAATTAAAAGACTCAGATGAAGAGTTTATTGTGGTATTTTGTGCTATGGGAATTACCGCAGAGGAATATAATTTCTTTAGGAGTGACTTAGAACGAACTGGTGCGCTTGAGAATGCGGTTTTGTTCGTTAATCTAGCAGATGACCCAGCAGTTGAGAGAATTATTACCCCGCGTTTAGCACTAACGGCTGCAGAATACCTAGCATTTGAGAAAGATTACCACGTGCTGGTTATTTACACAGATATGACAAATTATTGTGATGCATTAAGACAAATCGGTGCGGCTCGTGAAGAAGTTCCCGGGCGCCGTGGATACCCAGGTTACATGTACACAGACTTGGCTATGCTATACGAGCGTGCAGGTATTGTAAAAGGCAAAAAGGGTTCAATCACTCAATTCCCGATTCTAACAATGCCGGGTGACGATATAACCCACCCAATTCCAGACTTGTCTGGTTATATTACCGAAGGCCAGATTGTTATTTCTAGAGAATTACATCAACAAGGAATATATCCTCCAATCAACGTATTGCCATCCCTGTCTAGACTGATGGGATCGTGTATTGGCGAAAAAACCACGAGAGAAGATCACAAGTCTGTCTCAGACCAAATGTATGCAGCATATGCTCAGGGAAGAGAATTACGAGGGTTAGTTGCGATTGTTGGAGAGGATGCACTTAATGAGCGAGACAAGCAACTGCTCGACTTTTCTGGGGTCTTTGAAGATAAATTCCTAAGACAAACTAGAGATGAGGACAGATCGATCGAAGAAACTCTAGATCTATGTTGGAATCTGATGTCTTCGATTGACACCAAATATCTCGTTAGACTCGACCAAAAGTGGATTGAGAAGTACGGGAAGTAAGTAATTAACTAGGAGCGATATTCATGGCATTGGACATTAAACCAACCCGCAGTGAATTGATTAAACTTAAAGCGCGGATAAAGCAGACAAAAAATGGGTATAAGCTACTCAAAATGAAGAGAGACGGACTGTTCCATGAATTCAGACAACTACTATCCAAGATGATAGAAGCCAAACGTGAGCTTACTGATGCATACCGGCTTGCTAAGCAAAGAATCGATCTAGCAAATGCGATTGATGGGGGTTTAGCTGTTAGAGCCGCAGCAATTGCCAATAGTGCCCACCCAGAAGTTGAAGTAGAAAAAAGGAATATTATGGGAGTCGTTGTTCCAAGCGTTAGCGGAACCAACCTCAAATCTACTTTTGAGGAACGCGGAGTTGGATACATTGGATCATCACCATATATCGATGAAGCAAGTGACTCATTTAGTGAATTGATTGAGAAAATAGTGACCGCTTCAGAGATGGAAGCAACATTAAAACGTCTGTTAGAGGAAATTGAAGCAACTAAGCGCAGAGTCAATGCTCTAGAATTCAAAGTGATACCTGAATTAGAAGAAGCCAAAGTGTTTATTCAATTGAGATTAGAAGAGATGGAGCGTGAAGAAACATTTAGATTGAAGAGATTCAAGAATAAATGAGTTACAAACGCGCCAACGATGATTAAAGTAGGAAAGAACTACACCCGCCTAATGTGAGGTGGTCAGTTGAGTGATAGCGATGGTGAATCAGTTGTAACTCCGAGTGAGCCGCTGAATCAATTGAAAGCCCAACGTGATGTATGGGGACAAAAGGAACTGCTCCAAAATATAGTCAGCCGTTACTTCATCGTAAACAGCGAACTAGGCGGAACCAAGTGGCCTGTTTGGCGAGTTGATGTACAAGAATCTAGTGATGTTCACAAATCCCTTGAAGACTTGAATAATCATCTCGAGAATCTCGGCTGGATGGGCAAACTCCAACCTGGCGAACCATGGCTAATACAAGTCTTACCATGCCCGGAGCGACAGTTTCCCTCGATTAAAACGTCAGTCGGATTTTGGACATTTTCGTTGTTCACCGCAACTATTGCAGGGATGCTGTGGATTGAAGATGCCAGACCAACCGCAGGATGGTTCACTGAGTCCTTATTTTTCGACGCAATGCTAGGCTATACTCTACCAATTTTTGCTACAATACTAATCGCCTCATACCTGCAGAAAGCACATGCAGAAAAGCACGGGTTGCGAGTTGGTCAGTTAACTCCAATACCTGATCCATCAATTGCCTTATTCTCGATTGGATTGTTACCAAAGTCATTATTGATATGGCCATTTGGTATCCTGATTATTCCATCTCTCCCTAGAATGGATGCGAGGCCATGGAAGAACCGCGAAGTCCTAGGGTGGAGTGCCTTAATCGTCCCATCAGTTATGGTAATAGTTGGAATTAAATTGTGGATAATTGGCTTATTGTTAACTCCTGATTTAATTTCAATCACCTCTATGCAGTATGTTGCAGATATGCCTTTAATCGTCAATCTACTAAGTCCGTTACTAACTGACGGAATAAGCAGCAAACTGGTTTGGGCCCACCCGTTATCAAAAGCAGGATCTATGCTGTGTTTATTTGGTTGGGTCTCATTGCTGCCGATACCGACATTTCCCGGCGGCAGGTTGTTAATAGCAAGAACTAGTATGTCTGAAGCTAGAAATTCCACCAACCAATTATTCCTGTTTGCCATCATTCTTGCATTTGCTTGGATGTTTGATGCCTTTGGTAATTTCAACATCTGGTTGCCGATTTTGGGGATCATGTTTCCATTGTTATTACTACTTGGTGCAGATCGCAGAGTGCCGATAATCTTAGACGAGCCCAAGGCAGTCAATCCAGATAGTGTTAATCGAATGGGAATAATACTGTTCGTGATATTCCTACTAGGTCTGCCTGGACAAACACCATACGCTATGGATGAAGATTGGAATGAAGACATAAACTACCGATTCGATGAGGTCGTTACGATAATTAGTGACAATCAGACTTGGAACGGCAGTCTTTACATTGAAATAATCAACACAGCATCGATTGTCCAAAGTTGGCAAATTCAACTTGCTAAAACCAATGATGTAGTGTCACCAAATTGGGATTTTACCTGGTTGTGTAGTGATGATGAGAGACAATCGGAAACCGAACTGGGCTGTGGCGATGAGATTCTACCACAGAAAGCATCCCGTGTCAGTCTCAACATAAGTTGGACATCTTTGCAATTTAGTCCTGTTGCCGAGCAAATTTACCTGATAACCTACATTGATGAAGAACCAATTGTCACCGCCATCTCCCTGCAGCCAGACTTACCACATTATGTCAACAACTCTTGGTACATGAATTATGACTCTGACGAAGTAATGCGTTGTGTTGAGGTATTTTCGGCCGCTAGCGAGTCTACATACAATCTATCCTTCCCCAACTCGGATTCAGATTTTGATTATCAAACACGAATGTACTGGGTAGACGGCTTCCAAGGTCTAGACGCAGAATTAACATCGGAAACCAATGAGATTTGTATCAAAGGTCAGGACCCGGTGATTCTATTGAGGTCATATGTGCTTAACGTGATACAGCTAGGAGAATACTTGTTTCAACCTAGTTTACCTAAATTGCCTCTGACATTGATATCACCGGAAAATGGTACTCTTGTTGATTCAACTGAGGTTAGGGGATGGGGTTCAGAATTATCCTTCAGCACAAGCAGTATACTATCTGTTTCACAGCAGGAGTGTCAACTCAATCCGGTAGTAAGCACGCCTACTAAGCCCAATAATGACTCTGAGCAGTGGGTCTGGAATACCAATTATCGAAGTAGTTCCCTGATCCCAACGATTCAAGATAACGACTCAATACTACTCATCCTTAGTGATTCAGATCAAGGTTCGGTTTGCACGCAGGATATGTATCCAATTCCGGAAACTGTTTTCTCTATAGAATATGGTCCTGAATTGATATTTGAGCGCAGTGGGATTTATCACCGTATGTGGACATCGCTCTGGGCATCGGCGGCTAACGGTGAACTTTCAGGGGATAATTTATCTCAATTTGTTATACACAATCCTAACAATCACACCACGAGAGTAAACATTGTACAGACAACATACGGAGACAATGCTGATGAATGGACGGTTATCGAATCTACAAATCAGTTAGTCCTTGGAGCAAATAATTTCCACTTCTCGCCACCGAGTAACCTTCTTGCGACGTTATATTTTGAGTTCGAAGACGGTGAAATATACATCTATTTAGGCAGTTATTCATGAGTGATAAAATGAAAATCGCAATACTTGGTGCTGGAAATATTGGAACACTCATTGGCGCTAAACTGAGTGTCACTGAGGGTGCTGAGGTGTTTCTCCACGGCAGGGGCGAACATGCAGCTGTAATGGCTGTTAATGGCATAACTATCGAAGGATTGGAGAACATATGGGTAAGTGAGGATAAGTTCCAACTTTCGATTGATGATGTAGCAGTAAATTCAAGCTTTGACGGTCAAGCTGATGTGATATTTATTTGTTCTAAAGCATATGATGTGAAAGGATTGTTTGGACTCGCAAGACGTCTATCTCATAAAGGTACTAAGATTTTAGTTTTGAGTAATGGTCTTGGTCACTTAGAATCAGCGGCTCATGAGTTTGGCTCACATCGAGTAATTCCAGCCACTACAACCCATGGCGCATGGCGTAACGGCCCTGGCAAGGTCACATGGGCTGGTGCTGGAGCAGTAAATATTGGTCAAACCAAAAATAGCCCAGCTAGAGAACAACTTACTGAACTGTTTGATACCTTGGAGCAGTCAGGTCTCAACCCAACATGGATTGATGATGGTGACAAATTGATCTGGTCAAAGGTTTTGCTCAACATAGCAATTAATCCAATTGCGTCAATAACTGGTAGGGTTAATGGTGATCTTTTGGAGGCTGAGATGTTTGAAACCTGTGGAGAGGTCATGCTAGAGGGTGCAAGAATTGCTCGATTAGAGGGAGTAAGTTTACCCGTCGACGATGAATTAATTACTGGTCTGAGACAAGTTCTGCAACAGACTAGCGCCAACAAATGTAGCATGCTTCAAGATGTGAGGAACGGGAAGACAACAGAAATAGCATTTCTAAATAGAATGATTGTCAACAAGGCAGAAAAATACGGTATATCGACCCCACTAAACCAATTACTCAGCAAGTTAGTTGAGGATCTTACCTCATACTAAGTCTGTGTTATAGTGAAGGCCTCGATTCTCTGTCCTGTTTATGGCATCCTCGATGACTAGGTTAGCGACTAAAATGAGGTTTCTTAACTCGACAATATCTCTTGATGGTGTCGATGATTTCCAGATTATGTCAATTTCTTTATCCAAGAGTTTTATTCTTCGCAAGGCTCTGTTTAGTCTTAGGTTATTCCTTACAATGCCAACTTCACTAGACATGGTATCTTTTAGCATGGTAAGGTCATTGACGATTGGTGCGTGTTCATTCAATGCTGCCAATCCGTCTGCTCGCCACTGTGGCAACTGATGTGAAATACTATTCGGCGGGTTACTAACTATGTGATTTGCGGCCTTATCAGCAAACACTACTGCCTCGAGTAAACTGTTTGAGGCTAAGCGATTTGCACCATGCATACCAGTGCATGCTACTTCTCCAATAGCATACAAATGGGGGATAATGCCATCTTTCATGGCTGTTCTTGGTCTGCCATATTTATCCACATCCAAACCACCGACGATGTAATGTGCGGCAGGTGAGATAGGTAGGTCGTCGAGCCCAAGTGATAATCCATACTTGTCTAAATGGGCTTGAATGTTAGGGAATGAGGTCTGCAGCATTGCCTTATCTAAGTGTGAGGTTATGAGGTATGCTTGCTTGTTACCCGTCTGTTTTAAGTTTTCATCAATCGCTCTAGCGACAATGTCTCGAGTTGCCATCGAGCCGAGGTCTGAAAATTTACGAGTAAAGGAATACTTTTCTGGGTTTGGTGGGGGTAGGTTGCTTGTAAGTCTCTGCTTACACTCTGCTCGCCAAGAGTTAATTCCTATTTCGTCCAGTATCACACCGCCTTCGCCTCTAAGTGCTTCAGTGATCAAAAATGGGCGCCCATCCTCAATTGACAATGCAGTAGGATGAAACTGAATAAAGGCCATGTCTTTGACTGCCGCACCACAACGAAAGGCCATCGCAATGCCGTCGCCAGTAGCCACACTTGGGTTGGTGGTCTTGGCCCAAAGTTGCCCCACTCCGCCAGTGGCAATTATCACTGCATCAGCGGCAAGAGTCACTACCTGTTTGGTGCTTTGATCATAACACCAAACACCACATACACCCTTACTAGGGTCACCATGCTCTCGTTGAATCAAATCTACCGCCAGAGTATTTTTCATTAAAGTGATATTTTGGTGTTGCTTTGCTGAATCGCTGAGTGCTCGTTCAATCTCCCGCCCAGTCGCATCTTTGGCATGCAATATGCGACGCTCTGAATGGCCACCTTCCTTGGCAAGTTTGAAACCTCCTTCGTGGTCCCTTTCGAACTGAACACCTATGTTGACTAATTCATTGATACAATCAGCAGCATGCTCAATTACTTCGCGTACGACTGTCTCATCACACAAACCATCGCCGGATTGTAAGGTGTCGGCAATATGTGCTGACTTACCGTTAGAGTTGGTCTTGTCGAGTATTCCAGCAATACCACCCTGAGCCCAATTTGTTGATGAATCTTTGATTCTTTGCTTGGTGATAATGACTACCTCATGATTGCTGTTGGCCAACTTGATAGCAGAGAATAAACCAGCGATGCCGCTGCCAATTATTGCAATTTTGGACATAGTGGATGTATAATCCGAAATATGCTTCTCTTTTGAACTATTTGAGCGACAGCACTATCAAACTTATTCCATGTGGTCAAGGCATGGCAGGCATACGTCGTAACCTTGCAACCATTATCGGTGGGTTAATGGCAATTTTCGTCATAGTCAATGTCCAGTTCGGAATGGTAGCACCGCAGTTAATCGATGGTGCAGGCAACTCTAAGATCGATTTACTGAAAATGCTTGAGCCACACTGTGCCATAGCTGAAATAGAAAACGAATTAGCCAAAGGCAATGACAGCTTTTGTCTTGGTGATTCAGGCAATTGGAATGGTGCTGACTTATTGCTTTTAGCCGAGGCAATGTTCTTGATATTTGTCGGGAGATTCAAATTTCCACAGCAAGGCAGGTGGGCTAAGAGATTCCGCAGAATGGCCTTTATTGGCGGAGTTACGCTGTTTGGTTTGGCGATAATGGATCGTTTGGAATTGTTGCCAACCTCAGTAAGTTCCGAGGGTATTGCAAGTTTAATGCCACTTGAGGTATCGCCACTCGCAGTTCAGTTGGGGATGGCCATTATTGGTGCTTACATGATGCGGGGTCCAAAATATTGGGACTCGGAAGCCGTTGATTTGACCAATAAAAGACTAGAGAAGCGGCGAGTTGTAGCTGATAAATTCCGGTCTAAATACGGAACGGTTGCGAAACCACTACCTCAACTGCATGGGAAACAGCAACGCGTCGCCCGCTCGGCATTGATGCATAGGGATTCCAAACTAACGATGCAAGGTAACTCGTCGGTAAAGGTTCACGCAACTTGCCCATATTGCGACGGAGCAGGCTGTGAAAAGTGTAATTTTACCGGTTCCATTTAGAGTATTTCGGTGAAACTTCTGGCCCTACAAAAACGCAGTATTGAGTGCTCAAGACTAGTATACTTTATTACCTCTAGAGACCCGCTATAGAGATTAAGGTTGGATTTATTTTCCGCTTGAGGGATTGGGATGTATCTAAAAGCACTTGAAGTTTCTAATTTTAAATCGTTTAGAGGTGATGTAACCATCCCTCTAGAGCGAGGCTTTACCGCAATAACAGGCCCGAACGGGTCTGGGAAGTCGAACTGTGGCGATGCAATTCAATTTGTTCTGGGGCCAAGATCAAACAAGACAATCAGGGCGCAGAATTCGAAAGACTTGATCTTTAATGGTGGCAATAACCACAATGCTGCTCGCTCTTGTAACGTCACTCTTGTATTCGCCAATCCAACATTAGACAATGGAAGAAGAAGGCTACCAATAAATATGGATGAAGTACGGATGTCCCGCTCAATTCGCTTAACAAAGAGTGGAAATGTGGTGACTAATTATGAATTAAATGGAGAGGAATCTACCCAAAAATCATTTCACAGGATTCTAGGTGCTGCGAATGCTCGTCCTGACGGCTATAACATTGTTTTGCAGGGGGATGTAACAAGTTTAGCTAAGATGACTGCTAAAGAGCGAAGAAAAGTTCTAGATAGCGTCGCTGGGGTTACTTTGTATGATGATGAGATAAGAAAAGCAGACCGACAAAAGGATAGTGTTGACGACTATATTGAAAGAATCAAATTATTAGAGGACAACCAAAAATCCCGTCTGAAGGAATTAAAGAAACAGAAAGACTTAGCGGTAAAAGTAAAGCACTTAGTTGAAGAATTAAGTGCGGCAAGGGTAATATCCTTCCAAGCAAGCTACGCCAGTCAACTAGCGGAAAAACAGTATCAAGTAAATGAACAAGCAAGATACCTTGAGGAAGCCAATAATCTTGATACACAAGTGCGCGAGGGTTCGAAAATTCTACTTTCACTCGATGATAAAATTGGCGAACTTCAAAAGCAGATTGAGATGTTGACTGGCGGCAATAGTGAAGGCCTAAACAAGACTATATTCGATCTTCATCTTAAAATTGACACCAATAAGGACAAGATAGCCGATGCAGAATCAAAGGACTTAGAGGATAAAGCAGAGCTAGAGGAGTTGACCAAGCATTTGGCTAGTGCGCAGATTGCACTGCAAGAATTCGTCGACAATTTAGCATCTGCTAAGGCAGATTTAGCAGGTTCGAAAATATCTCTGCAAGAAGCCCAGTCAGAGGAATCTGCTGTACAAGAAATAATGGAGTCATCAGGCGATGAAACCTCAAAACTTTCGCAGCAATTAACCAAATTATTGGGCGAACTGGAATTGGCGACAGAAGCGCTAGCGGGGGCTCAAAACGAGGTCAATAAGACTGCAGTACAGGCAGAGGTAATTTCCGAACAATTAGCAAAGGCACAAGAGGTAGCAGAAGATAATCGCTTATCACTCGGGGAACTAGAATTACAGGGTGAAGAACTCACTGGAGAAGGTTCTGGAGTAGATCGAAGTAAGTTATCAAAGGACCTAATAAATGCCCAAAGAAGTGAGGAGAAACTTGTTGAGGAATCACAACTGATTGAAGGCAAACTAAGAGAGGCTGAACGGTCAAGAGAACGCCTTCGGTCAGAAATGGAAAATTCGTCTGGTTCCAGAGGCATGGCTGGGGGGGCAGCAGCAGTAATTTCCGCCCGTGATAGTGGCGAGTTAACGGGAATAATAGGGACAATTGCTGAATTGTGTGCGCCTATTGATGCAAGTCATGAAAGTGCCTTAGCAACCGCAATAGGTGGAGGGATGACTTCTATAGTTGTGGAAAGTGATGAAATTGCCGCCAAAGCAATCAAGTGGCTCGCTGAGCGAAGGGCAGGGCGAGCTACTTTTCTTCCATTAAACAAGTTGACCAATAACCGAGCTGCTGGTAAGGCGTTGATGGTTTCCAAGAAGCCTGGGGTTGTTGGTTTTGCTCATGAGTTACTTGACTACGACCCAAAAATAGATATTGCGATAAAATTTGTTCTGCGGAACACGTTGATTGTAGATTCACTATCGACTGCGAGAAATTACATGGGCGGTGTTAGGCTAGTTACTTTGCGTGGTGATGTTACCGAAGCCGGTGGTGCCATGATTGGGGGCTCAAAGCGTAAGATGTCAGTATCTTTTGGTGGCGGAATCAAAGGTGCTAGCGAAATCGAACGTCTATCTAACGAGATTGAAAAATTACAGTTAATGAGCGAGACAGTTAATGGGGCACTTCACCAAGCCAGACGTGAGCAACAACAATTGCGCACCCAAATTAATCAATTAACTGACAGTGACCAAGCAGTCAAGTTACAAGAATGGCGCTCTGAAATGAAGCAAGCAAAATCAACTTACCATAAATCACTGGGTGAGATTGCAGAATTGGAATCAAAATTAAACTTATTAGAGGACCTCGCAGCCCAACAAATAGATACACTGGATGAAAAACAATCTCAAGTTGCTGACCTAAAAGTAAGTGTTGCATCTACGCGTGAAACTATGGAAGCAGCTAGTCCTGCACACCTAAAGGATAGGCTGCATGCTGCACAGATGAAGCGTTTGGACGCAGAGGGAGTCATGGCCCAAGCCTTAGCATCTCTCGACAGTGGTAGTGAACATGAGAACCTTCTCCAAGAGAGAGTCAATGATCTATCTTCTCGGATTACCGGACTAGACAATGGAATAATCGCTCGTAGCGAAATGATTGATAATCTGCAAGCAGCGATTGCAACCGACTCGATAGAATTGAAGGACAGAGAAGAAGAAAGAACACAACTGCTTGAAGAAAATAAGGGCCTAGAGGACGAGAGAATAGCGCTAGTAGATGAACGAGCAAGTCTTAGAACAGAACTGACTCAGAAGTCAACTGACGCTCAATCAAGGCGTCGTCTAAGCGACGAATTGAGTCGTTCGATTATCAGCAAGGAGTTGGCTATCAATGATTTGTTATCAGACATGCAAAATAACAATATTGAGCCAGCAGAAACGGATGTCAATTTACCCTCAGTCGGTGATGCGGAGAAGCGCGTAAGGTCTCTAGAAAGAGCCATGGAAAAGCATGGTCCAGTAAACATGCTTGCTATAGAACAGTATGCTGAATGCGAAGAAAGGTTAGATTCAATGAAGGTTGAATTCAAACAATTGCAGACACGAAGAACGAATTTAGTCGAAATAACCGAAAAATTAGAGTCACAGCGCAAAGAGAAATTATTGAATGTTCTAACCAAGGTCAACGAAAATTTCAAGAAATCATATGAAATTTTGAGTGATGGAGGAAAGGGAGAGCTGTATCTTGAAAACCCAGATGAACCATTCAAAGGTGGGCTTGAATTGTGGGCCAAACCAAAGGGCAAATCATCGAAGGTAAACCGACTACAACTATCCGGTGGAGAGCAGTCAATGGCGGCTTTAGCGCTCATTTTTGCCATTCAAGATTACGATCCAAGCCCATTTTACTACTTTGATGAGGTAGATCAAAACCTTGATGCAATAAATGCCGAAAGGATTGCAGAAATGTGCCGTAAGCGCAGCAAGCAAGCACAGTTCCTCATGGTTACTCTGCGCAAAGTTTCACTGCGTTTAGCAGATCACCACATAGGAATCACGCACGGTGGAGATGGATGTAGTCGAAGAATCGTTGATTTCGACCGTGAACGAGCAATTGAATTAAGCGAGACAGAGTCGGCAAAGAACAATCCACTTGATGAGAGAATTAGCGCCATTGCGCTTGAGAAGCAACAGGAGGCAGACATCGATATGCCGACTGTACCAGAACCACTGCCACCCCCTAAGAGTTTAGGCGGTCTGCTTAATTTTTCTGAAGAGCAGAGCGATGATGAAACAACAATTTCAGGACTTATTGAACGGGCCAATGAAATGACTGAGGATATTCAAGAAAGAAAGGATATTGTTGCAGCGATAGACTCTATAGAGAAAGATTCTGCTGCCTTAGAAGATTTATCACAAACCGAGCAAATTGAGGAAGAAATCTAAAGGTGGTAGTTTGACGACTAAACAATCAGTGTTAGACAAATGGTTTCTTAGGCAAGATATCATTAATCAACTTCTAGAATCTGGTGAGGAATCTGAGTCTGCGTTACAGTTCGCTGAGCGGATAATGCCCGTGGTTGAGGCTGAGGAATCAGAATATCAGTCATTAGAGGATCCATTTGATCGCTCTGTGGCACTGGTATTGTCGCTCGTCAAAGATCAGGAACTAAATCCATGGGATGTTGACTTGTCGACTTTCTTGAAAGTGTTTACTAAACGGGTAAGGCTGGAATCTGATAAGCTCAACCTACCTGCTTGCGGACGGTTGATTAGGATGTCTTGGGAGGTTCTAAATCAACAAGCTATGGTGCTTTTTGACAGAGTTCAAAATATGGATAATGAGGATGATTGGGAAGATGAAATCGATTTTGGTTGGGAGTCTGACTATGACGACCAAGATTATTTGTTCACTACCTCAATTCTCGATGGCGAAGTAGATGATATTCTCCCCTCATTATTTGATGAGAGAATTAGGCGTGAAGAGGGCCGGCCAGTAACTTTAGGTGAACTGTTATCTGCATTCAAAGACGCAGCGGAAGATGCCGAGGAGTTGAGGATAAGGGAAGAAAATCGTCTTGCTCATCAAGCCGAATTGGGTAAATATTTGAGTAATGTTGGAGGCAGAATGCATAATGAAGACCTAGAAGGTGACATATTTCGCTGTTGGACTGCGTTGCGTAAAACCTGCAAAAACCATGGCTCATCAAAGGTCAAAGTAATCGATGTTGTAAACCAGTTAGGAAGCATTCTCCAAGCGGAGGGGGGAGAACTTTCAGAGGATTACGGCGAGGAGGCAAAAGTTGCATCATTCATTGCTAGTTTATTCTTGACGCACAGAGGTTTTGCGCTGATTAGTCAAGACGAAGTACCCTACGGCGACATCATGTTAGAAGACCTATGGCCTGATATTTCTGACTTTGAGCAGGTCAATCAAAGAATCGAGGAAAAAAAGCGTTTACAATCGAATTCCGCTAGTTTAGAGGATACTGGATCTGTTCAATTTGCGAAAAAAAGAGCGGAAAAATTACGTTTGAAGGAAGAGAAAGAGCGAGCACAAAAAGCGCGAGAAATTACTGAACAAGATAATGAGACTCTTGAGTCACACGAGTGGTTAGTAGAGTGAGGATTTGATCACATGTCGGAATTACAACTTGATACTTTATTAGAAGCAACACTGTTTGGTGCTGGAAGGTCGATGTCGGTTACAGAACTATGTCAGTCACTTGGTTATGATGAAGATGAGATGCTCGACTGTTTGTATTCACTACGGTCAACTTTGAAGCGAAGACGAGGTGGAGCACTGCAAATTGCAGAGGTTGGAGATCGTTGGGCAATTGAGGTAAAACCAGACATTGCAGAACATCTACCTAAGGAGGCTAAGACAGAGTTGCCCAAAAAGTTGCTAAAGGCTGCTTCATTGATAGCCTATCACCAACCTATGTCACAATCAAGGTTAGTCGAGTTACTAGGTCAAAAAGCGTATGATTATGTGCGAGAACTCGCCCAATACGGTATGATTGATAGAAGGAAAAATGGCAATACTCGAAGGTTGACTACAACAAGGAGATTTTCTGAGGCATTTGGATGCCCATATACCGACCGCAAAAGAGTAAAAGCGTGGTTTAGAGAACAAGTTCAAAAAACTGGTATGCTAGATGATTTGGAAACGAGTGATGTATTGAGGGATGAGACAGAGTACCAAGGGACCGTCCAAGAAACTCTCAAGTTTGAAGAAGAGTAATCACTCAGATCTTAACTGTTCTAGGATAACTTTCACAGTCGTTTGGGTTTTGGGTCCGCTATGAGCTTGCAGTCTCGAAGCAACAATCTCTACTTCATCGCCAATCGCTCCAGCGCTTACGGCCATATTACGTGCGTGCAGTTTCATGTGGCCAGCCTGGATACCATTGGTTGCTAATGCTCTCAGGGCTCCAAGGTTTTGTGCTAGGCCAGCAGCACACATTATGCTGGCTAGCTCATTTGCTGAATTTACTCCTAAAATTGCCAGGTTAGCTTTGGCGGTCGGGTGGACCTTAGAAGCGCCTCCTACTATTCCAACTGCCATTGGGGTTTCGATTGAGCCAACTAGATTCCCCTGTTCGTTGACTTGCCAATCAGTCATTGATGTATAGCGGTTGTTGGCATGAGCACACCATGCGTGGCATCCAGCCTCGATTGCGCGCCAATCTTGGCCACAAGCGACTCCTACACTGCTAATTGCATTCATGACTCCCTTGTTGTGCGTAGTGGCTCTAAATGGGTCCGCTACAGCAAAATGATGGGCTTCAATAATGCCGGTGATAACTTCTTGTCCATTTTCAAAACTGCCATCATTTGATAGTTCTTCAGGGGTAAAAGTTGCCTCTATTCTAGCTAATCTGTGGGCTGCTAAATTGGATAGAATCTTCAAATGCACTCTTCCTTTGGTTAATCTCTCAACTTCAGGCGCAATCAACTCAGCCATGGTGTTAACCGCATTTGCTCCCATCGCATCTCTGCAATCGACAATTATGTGTAGAATTAACATCGGTCCAGATAATGATTCAATTACCCTAGTTTCGATGCGTTTGCAGCCGCCACCAAGCTTAATCATAGTCGAAGGTAGACTATTGCACAAGGCAATTATTTGGTCCCTTGATTGATTAAGTTGTGACAATGCTTCCTCAACGTCAGGAACATCAAGAATTTGTAGTTGACCAATCATCAGTGGTCCGTCATTTTGACTGTGAAATCCGCCATGCTGTAAACATCTTTTCGCCATATTAGACGCAGCAGCAACTACACTTGATTCCTCTAAACAGAACGGGATCAAGTAATGCTTGCCGTCAACAACAAAATTGGTGGCAATGCCTACTGGCAACGACATTGTTCCAATAACATTCTCAATCATTCGGTCAGCCGCTTCATCAGACAATTCACCATTATCAGCTAACGCATCAACATGCTCTTGAGTGATTCCTGATAGTTTCTGAACCAATTTTCTTCGTTCAGTCACTGATAGTTTGAAGAAACCACTCAGTCGGCTATTCTCTACCGGCACGCTCTCACCAAGGCTATGCATGAGTAGTTGGCAAATAAGTAATAGGTTCATTTGCCGCTTTATTAACGGGTTTAACGCAATTATTAACGCGTTAATTTAGCGTTAATCAAGCGTTAATTTCTAACTAAACCATGCTTGAATCTAGCGATTAACACAAAATAACGGCTTATTTCGATGGTCAAGCAGGTTAAACATCAAATACCTCATTGAGTGATGTCGCTCTCATGCGTGCAGATGGTCTAGGATTTGAGTTGCCAGAGTTGAGTTCAAATCCATTTTCGGCGATTCCTCTCGAAGGTGATAAGTCAGACTTATATGTCGGTAGATTAGATATCAGGAGACGCCTTGCACAACACATCAAATTTAGATCTACCAGGAGGATATTGATGGTCGGGGACTTAGGAAGCGGGCGTACATCACTGCTTCGATGTGCAGCATTGGAAGCGCCAGTATCGGTGCACATCGACCATATCTCTGCCTCAAACCCCCATGAGAGTTTGCTCCAAAGAATGTATTCCGAGTTAGTGGATTATCAATTCCCAGTGAATACAGTCGAACTGGTTAATCGCATGGTTGATTTTTCCCAAACCTTTACTGGAAGTCTACCATTGATCGTAATCGATACACCAAACGTAGAAGATAGCGTATTGTTTGTTGCACTGAGGGATGTTTTACCATCGCTTGAGCGACTTCAAGCAGTCATTGTTGTCGTGGTAGAATCAAAGCATCGTGTTAACATTAAGCAAAATGTATTGCATAGTTTTGACAGCGTCGAAACATTATCGCCACTATCGGTGGATGAAGTACAGGCTCTTGTTGAGAAACGCATATCATCAGTTAGTAAAGAAAGCTTCAATCTTGATTTTCAGCATGCTGAGACAATTCATAACCAGTCCGACGGTCTACCTTTAGCGGTGGTAAAGTTCATGCGTGATGCCATAGACAACTACCACTCATCTGGTGTTGATTACCTCACATCGGTGCCTAAACCACCACCGGTAGAATCTACTGACGTTGAGCCGATGAATATCGGAGTTGCGCCACAAGATAACAAGCCAGATAGTCAATCATCTGAGATTATTGATGCATCAATACCGTGGGATGAAAGAGATTCCGAGATAGATGATTTGACCATCGATTCATCGCCCAATCTTTTTGACTTTGATTTGGATTTACACGGTCTATCCGAATCACAACAGTTAGATGCGCCGGTCGAGGAATTTGCCTATTCAGCAAGCCCCGATACAGAGGAAGTGATTATTGCTGACGCTAGACCGAAACCTCACATCGATGCTGGTGCATTTGGGGGTTTGCTTGGAAGAACCCGTGACTTCGACGAGATGGAGAAAACCGAGCAAGAAGAGATGGTAAATCAGTCAAATAATCACGGAACCGAGCTTTGGGTCTCAAAAGAGATGATAGACGTACAGGAAACCATTGACTTCACCGAGCAGAACTCAGCGGAGCTAATCTACGATGAAGTCGGTCTACAAGAAACAGAACATAATGATGATCAATTTGAACCACTGCCCGATCACGAGGTTGAAGAATCAGCTAAATTGCCAGGTTTAACTAGCGATAATCTAGCCTTGAATCAGATAATGCTGCTCCTGTCAAATTATCTTAATTCGATGCAAAAGCACGGCAACATCGATGACAATTTCCTCGCCAACATGCTAAGTTTCAGCAAAACGCCATATGCAGAAAAAATTGATTTTCCGTTAAATCCTACGGTGTTATCTTGTTTAACAGCAAGTGAGTCTTACATAATTTCTGTTGCTAAAATAAGAAAGTACTCACCTAGCGATAAGCAAATACTTGCACACCTAGGAATAAAGCGTCCTAGACTATCTCAAATAAGTAACAAACTACTGAAGGCAGGTATATTAAACGCTAGAATGAGGGGCCGTAGCCGCTATTATGAACTAACCCAGTCAGCCAAAGCCCAACTAATAGCATGGGGTATAATGGAGGGTGATGAGTAATGTCTTGGAGTATTTCATGGTCATGGCAGGCAGAGCAGCGAATCTCTTCGATTGCCGCAGTAGAGGGCGGAGTGGTAATCAGTAATGGTTTGCGATTAGTTCTAATCGAATCTAATGGAGAGATTAGGTGGAGTGTCAAAACTCCGTTTAAGGTGCACTCGATAAGTTATCAAAATGGCGTCCTCGCTGTGTTAGCAGCACACGGATTCTATGTCATGTCAACAACCGATGGTAGTATGTTGCATGAAGGTAGGTCAACTTATGGAGGATTCAATGACGTTGTTCCAAGGCCCGGAGGTGGCTGGATATTATCCGGGAAAGAAGGTCAATTGCACTTATTTTCGCACGAGGGAATTGGAATTAAGCGCTTTACCACTGGTAAGGTTAGAAGATTGGTTGGATGGCTCGATAGGGAACATATTCTCTGGCAATCCGATGATGGTAAATTATGGTGTGGTAGGCTAGGCAATAATTATTCGAAGCGCTGCTTAGAAGATAGAATTTGGAGTTGGGTCTCAAGAATCGATTATGGACGCATATTGTTACAGACTAGTTCAGGAGAAGTTTGGGAGGGGGTGCCTCACCCATATGGTTGGGACTATATCGAAAAGTTGCAATCCGACTCGCTAGAGCCAATGGAGGGCATTAGATGCGGAGATGGTTGGTGGATTCTTGGAATCGAAGGATTACTGTATCATCTCTCGGGATCAAATGATGATGGCGCTAATGTTCTGGGGCAAAATATGAATCTTGGAGATCTGCTGCAGAAGGTTACAGCGGATAGCATGGTTACTGCGACTAGGGATGGTTTAGTTCGAATGTGGAAAGCACCACACTTGGCTGATTCAGAGCGGGAAAGTCGTTTCAAGGCTGCTGCTGATGCGGCCTTAGCGAGAAACTGGGACGAAAGAAAGTCGATATTTGACAGAGCTAGGCAGGCTGAGGATGAAGGCAGGCTATCACTCGCAGTGGAATTGTATCAAACCCTTGGTCGTTTAGAGGATGTTAAACGATTGCTGCATCGTCAAAAGGAGGGTGGCGAGTGAAGCAAATCAACGATCGAATTTCTCGAGAAAAGCTCGAGCATTATCTAGCCCTAACAAATGCAGCGAGGGAAAAAGCCACGCCAATATATCAACCAGAATCAAAGGAAGGCAACATGTTGTCGATACTGCTAAGAATGGCCGATGATTATGCGAACGATGCACAGTATTTCATGAAAAATGGTGACTACATTAGAGCATTTGGGGCAATCAACTATGCTCATGCATGGATTGATGCTGGCGTAAAATTGCAGCTATTAGATGGCCACGGTGATGATGAATTGTTCACTCTACCGTAACCTTTCTATAGACCTTCTACCAATCTGAGGTGTTGGTTTTTTGACACCTCAATAACGTCTATTCCTCGCTGGTAGAGGCGTTTCTTCAAAACTTTGTCAATAGTTAAAACGGCATAATTTCCGGTCTCAGCTAAAGCAAATATTTGATCATCAGTATGAAAATTAGATTCCGGTTCTAGCGAAACAGATTTTTGTTTGAGCAAATCCAGCAACAGGGAATTCTTCCAAGATCAAGTGTAGTTTAGATTAAACAATTCTTGTTCT
>DAUW01000140.1 GCA_002505355.1 Euryarchaeota archaeon UBA229
ATCTTTCGATGGATCAAGCTCGTAAACTCTGATGTATATCTCTACATCCCGTGATACATTAGAATGGAATGCATCAATATTGAGGCTCAACTCAAACGAGTCCCCAGTTCCGATGCTAGTAGGCAGAACAGCCAGCTCTCCCTTGCCCTTTGCTGCTTCTCGCAAGAAGAAGTCCGTTTCATCCAACAATGACTCATCAGTGGTAATTTCGATGTAGGTATCACCTTCATCTGAACCACCGACTATAAAGCCAGACAGGTTGAAGAATGAATCGGTATATCCAACTCGATCTGCCCAGTTGGTGAAGTCAATTACCGGCGGTTCGTCTCCAAATCCTTGCGGTTTAACATCGAAACAGAATTCCATGTCATCGTCCCACTTTCCTGACTTATCGTAGACTGTCAACTTAACCTTGATAGGGGTAATCGGTACCTCTGTATTTGGATTGAAGGTTAAGTTTCGGCCAGCGTATGATTCGCCTTCCTCATCAACACCATAACCACCAAAAGTGTATGTCCAGACGCCTTGACTTGCTTCGTAATTGATGTAAGTGTTTGAATTCAGACTTATTGGGTCATTCCACGGCTTGTCAAAGGTGACTTCCCATTCATATCGCTCAATTCCAGAACCCTCTAAAGCATCTGGGTCAGTTGAGTTGCCTGCATTGAACTCGATTGGTATCTGACCACTCTCATCAAGAATAATCTCATACTTCGGATAATTGTCGTTGATTGAGCATGTACCAACTAGATTGATGTTGTCTTTGTAGGTGTCTTTGATGACAACATATGCATCGGCAATCGGATTGAATGCGTCAGCGTTGGCATCGTTGGTCTCCAAAGTTATGTCTAAAACTCTCGAATGGCCATTATCATCGTGCAGCCAAAGAGTGACTGTCCACTGTTCTTCTTGCTTACATTGTCCTTGAGTACCAATTGATTTGCAGAAGGTCATTGTTGGTGAGGATTCGGTATCAAACAGTGGCGATACGTAATGATCGATTTGGCCAGGCGCCATTGTGCCCATGTCCCAAGATGTTGGACCGGAAATTAGCCAATCCGTGTGTATGTCAACTTGGGCATCTGATTGGTAACTGAAGGTTATCTCTGCATTGCTCTTCATGTAGTATGTTGCATAACCAGCACCTAATGCTGGAGGTGGAACTTCACCGTTGATTAGAATATCAGTTCCTTCACGCATTTCACCAAATGGATTTGGATAGTCATTTACTTGATAATCCAGCATATTTCTCAGTAGTGCGAAG
The DNA here is from genome assembly GCA_002505355.1 of Euryarchaeota archaeon UBA229. Lineage (GTDB taxonomy): Archaea > Thermoplasmatota > Poseidoniia > Poseidoniales > Poseidoniaceae > MGIIa-L1. The sequence goes on from DAUW01000140.1 coordinate 1,265, forward strand.
TCTGCGCTGTTGGCATCCTCTGAGTTAGTCTCGACGTCAATTGTTGAAACGATCATACCACCAGCACCGTAGCTGCAAATACCGAGCAGTACATCATCGGTATCTTGTCCGTTATGGATTATCGATTGGAATTTCGCAACATTCTGGTTTCCTGAGCAAATCTTAGGCACATCGGTAGTTGCTTCGCTTCCGATATCTAATGCCGATGAGGCAACCGGGCTAAATCCTTCAAAGTTACTGGGGCTAATACTATCCATCAATGGGTGGAATGGATCGTAGATCTCGATGTCTCCAAAGTTAATTTCGGCTCCATTCGTCTTGTCAACTATTTCTAAACCGAGTGGGAGTCGAGGCTCTAAGCTAGTTCCTAAGCCGTAGGTTTGGGTGCCATGAGGTGCGAGGTGTGCTTGGATGGTTCCACCGCTACTCATGAAGTTGACCAGTACTTGTTTTCTGTTGACGTTGTTGACCGTTTCTGAAAGCGTCTTGTAATAGGCTCCACCATCATCCTTGGCGGTATTGAAATCCTGCCATGGTAGGATAATCTTGTCGAAATTAGTAAACCAGTTGGTCTTGAAGTATGTATCCCAGTCATTCATAGTGAACTGAGTGTAGGTCTTACCCATGATTGCCAAATCTTCGATTATTGTCGAGGTCCCTGAAGTCTTATCGGAAAGTATCGCAATATCTACATCCTCCGCAAAGGTTGCATGGAAGTATCTTGCGTCACCTGACGGAGTACCGTCATCCAACTCGGCATGATAACTGATGTTGTAAGTATGGCCATCTTGATAGCCGGCCCACGGTGTGAAGGAGAGGTCAATCCTCTGCCCGCTGACTAGAGTTTGTGCTGGACCAGCATTTGAAGTGTGAGCAAGTGAGTTGGTTGTCTCATCAAAGATATTCATGTAGAAGAGATAATCTCCTTCCAAAACTCCGTTGGTAGCAGAGATCTCCCAGTTGTGAGTTAGGGAACTATCGATTGGCAGCACACAGTTGAGTCTAACTTCATCCAAACAGGCCAATTTATTTGGCTGGCTTAGCGATATGTCCACCGACTTAACATCAAATATTACGCGCTTGATATTATTTGCCGTGGCTAGTTCTTCAGCGCCAAACCAGTTGGTTCCAGCCGTGGTATTATCGAAGACAGTCTCAACTTCAACCATGTATACGCCTGAGACGAAATCGTGGTCGGCAATCAAGTCAGTTGATACATCTTCTGCATCGACTCCGGTCCTACTAATCTCGTAAGAAGCATCTTCGATAAAGGTAAATTCTTTGAGCGTGATGTTGTTAATTCCTACCCCTCTAAAGCCGTCGTTGATGCCATTCCGGCCATCATCATCAGAGAAGAAATCGAAATTTAGCTGCACCTCTGAATCTGCAAGACTCATACATTGGGTGTCCCAATCAGCTGAGTCTGCTGATGTGGTATTTAGGACATACAAATGGGTCAAATCAATACTTGTGGTCTTGACTAAGCCATCGGAATTGAAGAACACGTTCCAGTTACCGCTCAATCCGTCGGTTGTTCTTGGATCGCCAATATACTCAATCTCATCGAAGTCTATTGGGTTAGTTGCGTTTACGATACCGTTGCCGTCCTCATCAATCTGGCAAGTTCCGTCCTCATTGTAGTCGTTCCACTGTCCGTAAACAATTGCCGAGTATTCTGTGGCTTCTTTCTCGAAATCAACAGTTAGAGCCAGGTAATCACTTGGCTCTATATCTCCTTGCGAGTCTACTTCAAAGAAAGTATCTGCATAATATTCGAATGATAGTGATACGAAATCACCAGACAAATCGGTCATATCCACGTCAATTATGGTCATAGTTTCATTTTCCCAAGCGTCGCCGTATCCTAGAGTTCCGGTTTGTGTTAGACATGGGTGTCCAAACCAGTAAGCCTCGTTATTAAACACTAAATCGGACGGACACAATACGGTATCATTGTACAATGTACCCTTTGGATTGTTGCTTTCGGTGTATCTTGTACCATCTGTAGCGTTGTCAAAGGTAACAATACAGTCTGTTGACGGGTCGCCACACTGAACAGTTGATGGGTCTGCGGTAAACACAGTCGCTGTAATATCGAAATCAACGACGGTATTACCCCAATTATTGGTGGTAGCTGAGATTGGGTAAGTTCCCTGAGCATACAAACCACCCGGCGAGAAGTATTCGATGGACTCTAACGCTGGATCAAACAGGTTAAATGGTGTCACATAGCCAATTATCTCATCATTAAGGGACTGTTCATCCCAAGCGTTATTTGATAGAGTTGCTGATATTCTGTAGGTCGTATCGTTGAGGAAGTTTGCCTGTAGTGTGGCAACATACTCTTGACCCGGCCCCAGATTATTCAGATTGATTTGTGTTTGTTGGTTTTGTACATTAGGCAAGAAAGCTGTATTTTGCTTGGTAATCATTAAG
>DAUW01000031.1:0-458 GCA_002505355.1 Euryarchaeota archaeon UBA229
TAATAACGAATATACTAGAAAATAAACCTAACAACAGACTCTTTATTATTATGTTAAGACTGATTACATCAGATAGTTCAAATTCAAATTGTGTATTATCGATTGATGCATTTACATAGAAGAAAAATTGCAGTATAAGGTTAAAAAATATTGCACCAGATACACAACATGAGATACAGTTCAACATAATCTCTGATGGTAAGCTATGCTTTTGTGCAGAAATAATACTAACAATTACCACGATTACGGGAAATAAAATCATCAATCCAAGAAAATCTAGTAACAAATCAAAATCTGAATCATTCTCAGTGCTAGTGAGTATCAGTATCCCTGGTATTAATGCCCATAATGCAGCGATAGCCCCATTTTCTAAGCCATCTTTTAGAACTTGATTATTCATTAAAATAACTCACAGAATAACACTAAATAAAACCTCTTGCTATAGTATTGTTGGTCTT
>DAUW01000031.1:752-7542 GCA_002505355.1 Euryarchaeota archaeon UBA229
TAAATAAAACCTCTTGCGACAGTATTGTTGGTCTCAACCATCGGTTTTGCTTACTTTTGTCTTACGTACATAATCATTATGATTTTACTTAACGGTTAAATCATCGAATCAAATTTTTACTAGTTTAAATGTTGATGGTGCGCAGAACCTATTCGCGATAAGTTATATTTACACAATAAAATTATCAACCTACGGCTTGAATTTCCAACAATGCAACCTAGGCCGCCTGTACAACCTAATCAAATGATGCCCATGAACTATCAGAATCAAATGCAGTATTATAACAACAAAGCAAAAATCAAGCCAATCGATCTTCTCGATTGGAGAACCACTGTCGAAGTCATTCGGACATATATCGGTATAATGATTGTGTGTGCGCTGATCCATTATGTCATAGAATTAATTTATGATACCATTAGGGAAGAGAGTACTGATGAAATTGCGCTGAAAATTGCAGATTTGTTTGAATATCTAGATTCTGCCTTCCTGGTTTCTGCATTTATTGCTATAACGATAAAAGCAATTTCCGACACATGGGGCGTTATGGCATATTCGAGAGTTGTCAACGAGGATGCTGCGAATAAATCTTTGTGAGTCGGGAAATATTTTATCTACCCAACAAAAAGTAAAGTAGCGTGGTTGGGGAGACAAACGACCAGGGTCCAGACTTGGTGGTGGGCGTTAAGAACTTCTGGGACAGCGTAGAGATTAACCAGAAGAGCAAAACTATGTCACTGGTAGATTGCCCATATTGCCGTAAAAGATTACGAGTTCCTGAGGCATATTTTGGCCGTATGACCTGCCCGAGTTGCGGTGAAATGTTTAATCGACAGAGCATGCAGAATAATGGTCCCCTCTATGACACCAAAGGTAGAGTGAGTATAGTCACTAACTCCCATAGGCGGCAAAATGCATCATCTTTTGAGAGGATTTTAATCAATCTTGGTATCAGCATAATATTGAGCACAATATTGTTTGTCGTATCGCTGATTTACATGATTAGTACGATGTGAGGATGCAAATAGGTTTCAACATACAACACCTCTTGGTTGAATTTCGCAGCCTTACACAGCGTCGGGGCATAATTTATGATTATCTATCGGAGTTAACGATTAGTTGAAGGTGGGTCTTTTGGGCAAACAGCACAGCATACTGGATGGTTGGATTATCCAACTCGCTATCACGGCGATTCTGCTCTTAGCTGTAGCATGGGGATTCACTGTTGATGAATTAAGATGGATTAGCCTGGTAATTCTGTTCATTTTTTCATTTAATCCACTCGTTGTTCACGACATGCTGAGCATGAGGAGAAAAAACATAGAAGAAGAAGGTAAACCCAGCCGTCTCTTCCCAGATTTGGATATTCCCGCACCTATTTTAGAAGAGAATAAAGACGAATACCTCGCTGAGTTAGATGAGATTTCAGCCGCCGAACAGTGGGTCGAAGAACATTCAGTTGCACGAGAAATCTCACACCGAGACCATCAGAAAATACCTCATGATTCAGCGTTAGTAAATCCCAACAAAAAGCAATCAAAACGTAGAATACTAACATCGAGTATCATATTTGCGGTAATTCTAGTAATCAGCGCCTTGCTTTTATCAAGCGAGGTATTTGCTATACTTTGTTTAGGCGCCCTCGTTTTATCATTCCTGAGAGTTGGAAATTCGAAATATGTCGGAGATAAATCCTATCTCGAGGCTTTTTATGTGATTATTGCAGCAATAATCTTAGCAGTTATTATTTTATCAGCTCTAGCGATACTATTCGTTGACATGATGTCAAATCCCGGTGATTATTTTACGCCATGAGAATAAAGCATAACATCTATGCCGGGACAGATTTTATCAATTTGCGCTGATATGTATTCACGTAAAGGAGACGTTTCAATGAGGCGCGTGCTGGAAATCCCCCCACCAGTAACTCAAGAAAATGCTGATGAATTTGCCCTTTTAATCGATGCAAATGAAGGTGATGAGTGGATTGCGAAGCATCCCAGTAAAGATACGCAAGACGTTACCCAACAAGGGATGCTTAATTGCCCATTCTGCCACAAGAGACTGCTTATTCCTGATGGTTACCAAGGCAATCTTACTTGTGGGCAGTGTAACAAAAGCTTCACGACTGACAGCGTCAATGCGACGATAGAAGATTACCATACTTACGTGAATAATATTAGCGGTTCAAACTCTAAGGTTGTAAGGTTAGCCGGTATAATTTTGATTTCATCATTATACTTGTTTATCGCATTCGATGTTGACCAAACCATTTTCATTGCTTGTGCAATAGTTGCATTTATTTTTTTACCAGAGATCATAATGTTTTTTACCGCTGCCAAATATTGGAACAAAGCAGATCACCTAACTGCAGAAGAGGCTTTGGAGGGAGCCTTTTTGAATATATATCTGGTTATTTTGTTGTTGGGGGCTTTAATGATACTATTTTGGACTGGGTTTGACTACTTTTTCCGGTGAAAAGATTACGATTACTAGTAAGTAATAGATCAAAGAGTTTGAGTTATTTTTGTGAGTTAACGTAATGTTTAGTTTTACTAAGTGTTGAAAGCTTGACGACACCATTCGCTGTGGGCCATACCGCTTGTTGAAGAAGCAATGAATCGATTCAATAAGCATAAAGTAACTGCCACTACAACATAACTCTATGGGTTTCATTCAGGAGTGGTTTGGCTTCGGTGGATGGCAAGAATTATCAGCTCGTGGCAGTATTGTTGCAACAATTTTTTATCGCGTCTTTTTTGCTGTTGGATTGGGCATAGCAATTATTACCTACACTATCATTTCAGGAGGAGAAGACCCGTCCTTGTTATACATCACATTAGTTGCCATCATTTGGTTTCTGATATACCAGTTCCTCATCAACCTAATTTTTGTTAATGGTTCAAGATACACATAAAGATCAACGGTTGCAGTGTGTTAATGACATGTAATCATATGGCAGGATTTAATCTCGTATTTTGTCGGGCTTGTGTCATACCTCATGCAAGGTATATCCAGCATTAAGAGCACATGCATGTTATGTTTTGATTGATGGATGGTTTGTTGTTTGAAATTGGGTTCCTCTGCCGAAAGCCTGCAAAATCAAAAACACAGTAATATAAACCTCGAGAAACAATCTTCAAACATGCTGCGCTCAAATTTTGACTCAAATGCTGCTTTCCCAGTGGCCAACTTTATTGGAATCATCCTCGGATTCCTAAGCCTTAGTGCGTTCTTCGTCATGCAATCCCTAACTGTTCTACTACCACTACTCTTTGCACCACTAGTATGTATAACGCTATCCTACCTACTCTATGTTTCACACAGAAGCGTAGCTAAAGAAGATGGCGATGTTGCGGTCAATCCGGTTAGAGTAGATTTACTTTAATCAACCACCTGCCAACCAGTTAGTTGGTAAAACTGCTTAAGAAGTTCCACATTAGCTCATACGTGGGAGTACCATCGACCTCTTCTGGCCACGTATGTTCCCAAAACTCAATACCATAATGCTCAACTCGTGTATCACCAAGACATCCACTGTGAGTAATGTGCTCTAGGAAAAAATCTGCGTCTGTCTCACTCGACTGGCAGTTAGCTCGCATGGACCAAGCTTCAATCATACCCGGAACATTACTCATCGTTCCGACTCCCTCATGCTCTCCGTCCTTCCAGTCCCAGTCATCGTCATAATCAATTATGTAATCCAACTTACCATGAATATGCATGACGCCCATGCTACCCTCTAAATCACACGTTTCAGGGTCTATCGGCATGGTTCCAGCATAGGATGCTACTGCAGCAAAGCGATGATTCAGTTGACATGCAATTTCGTATGTATACATAGAGCCTAGAGAATATCCGATACCATACAGTCTATCCTGGTCAATACAATATTCACTTGATAATTGATCAACTATTGCTTCCGTGTAGTCGTTATCTTCTCTGGAGGTTGCAGCTGTATTGAGGAACCATTCACCTTCCTCGGAGGTTCTGCCTTCTTCAGCAATTGCGTATACCATAATGAATTTCTCTTGCTCACCTAACTGATCAAACTCTGCCTGTTGTTGAAAGTCCTCAGCCGCACCTCCACCACCGTGGTACGCTATGATTAACGCCAATTTGGTTCCGGCGTCCGATGATGGCACTGATAACCTAATCTGTCTTTCAGCACCATTAACGGTAATTGTCGCACTGACTTGAGTCGCTGATTGTGATGGTAGTGAGCAGACTTCAGCAACTACTTCGCTTTCCTCAATTGGGAGTTGGGGCTCGACATTTCCGGTCGTAATACAGCCCGTCAGCGGTATGGTAAGCATTAAGCAAAACAACAGTAATGCTCGTTTCTTGCCAGCCATGATAATACCAAAGGTGGTAATTTTAACAAATTAACGCTATATTGACCTCAATCACAGCAGCTCTTTTCAAGCGCGTCTTGAGCACAGAAACACGTCTTTGCTGGCACTATATCTGCCCTTGAACTACGCTCATTAAACAGTTTAGTGACGGCAGCCAACTCATCAGGAGCATCGCCTCTTGCTTCCAGGCAGAGCTTTAATCCCAACAGACCCCACATGTTATCTTTCCACAGTTTAATATCAGCACGATATACTTCCTCAGCTTCTTCAACATGGCCCTGCTCGAATAGCAAAGCACCGAGAATGTGTCTAACTGGTTGCATCTGACCCCATGGTTCATTGTAGGCTAGATTCAAAGACAGATCAACACCACGGCGTAGTTCATCAAAGGCCGCGGTAAAATCATGTGGCTCGCCAGCGGCCTTGGCTAGGAACTGCCTGCGATATTCTATTTCGGCTTCTAAAATTGCAGCGTTGACATTCAGAATCGACGGTCCTTCAGCCGGGTCTTGATACATGAAATTGTTGTGCATCATGCGGCCCGCAAGTGCCGGATTTTGGAGGGCAGCTTTGAACAGGACCTGCTCGGCCTCTGCTTCTGCCACCATACCCTTGGAAGCATATGCAACACCTCTAGCATAGTGTTGTGTAGCTATTGTTGCTGGGAAAACATCCTTATCGGTATACATTGGCTCTGCAAGAATTTCGTCCCACTTACCAAATCTAATCATTACGTGCCAAGGCATTGTAACATACGATTCGAGGAATATTGCGCCCATAGGTATGATTCCAGCTAGCATAAATTGGGCTCCGTGATTAGCGTCGCCAGCAGGTAGTGTATCAACGGCTTTACGGGCGTATTTTAGCGCTGTTTGATACTGCCCGTCAAACATAGCACACCATACCACAAAGTGATGATTGTGCATGCGGTAAAACTTGTAAAATTGTGACTCATTGCCGGTTAATTCGACATATTTGTCATCTGCCTCGACTGCAGCTATATTACAATCAATAGCCTCTTTCCATTGACCTACCCAAGCATCGATGTGAGACGGCATGTGGACAAGATGACCGCATCCGGGCATCAAAGTTCTCAACACATCAGCAGCAAAAAGCGCCTTCTCTGGGTAAGGTGACAATTCGAGAGCATGGCAATATAGGTGACACAATGCTGGGTGTTCCTTCGCACCCGGCACATTTTCGAACGCATCTTCCATAATTTCGATTAGTAACAGTGTGCTATCATCAACTGGGGTAATCTCGCCGCTAGCAGCATCTTTGTTCCACAGTGTCCATGGATTAAGATTCATCAATGCTTCAACGTATATGGCTGCAACATCCAAATTGCCGCGGTATTTTTCATACAATGGCGCCATAGCATCAGCAAATGCTTGATTTAATTCTGGGGAATTACCCATGTTTAGGGCTGCCGGGTTGGCGTTATCTCTTGCCTCTTTCGAGTGTCTAGTCGAAAGAGCCATAATCAAGTCCTGCTCGAGTTCGCTGCAACCATCTTTTAGACTCACAGCCTGTTGAATTGCATCGTAACCAGGGCCTAGGCCAGGCGACCAATTGTAATTCGATGAAACACAGTAGGCGATCCCCCACCATGCCATAGCACAGTTTGGGTCCAACTCAGTACACTTAGTGAAACAGGCAATTGCTTGTTCATGGTTGTAATTGAGCATGTGGCCAAAGGCTTCAACATACATTTTGCGGGCTTCTTCATTGGAGCAGGTTATAGTTTCAGCAAACGCATAATTTGCTGGGACTCCAAAATCATAATCAACTGGTGCTAGCGACATAGATGCGCGTTGGACATTAGACACTTAAGTTAAGCGCCTGTAAAAAATCCTTATTTTCCATAAATCGGCAAATATTTTTGTAAAATTACCAAAAAGTGGAATACAGTTGTTATGCAAAGCGAATAACCAGATTATTTTCTCCAGTTCGAAACATAGTGAAATTGACATGAACGTCTTTTGCATGAATCTGTTGCGCAGGCATCACTCATCCAGAGAATCTGCACGACACTGTGCAGATCATTTCTTGATGAAAAAGGAATTCAATAGCGGGCTTAAAATTAAAATAATTGAGAGAATTGTATAAATTATTTGATTAGCAATGAACGTCTTTGGCGCTTCTTCTTTCGAGAGCCAGCCTTTACCCCTTGAATGCGTACCTTCTTTCGAGAAACAATAACCAACATATCCCAACATGATGAAGCCAAATAGCGGACTTAGTACACGATATAACTCGAACTCTGCCATATATCACACACGAAAAGTTGGTTAATTATTGTAATTGTTTCACCGTCTTCTTTGCCCTCTTCTACCGCCTCGGTTACGGTTGCTGGATTGCTGCTGTGAATTTTGGGCCCTTGATTTACTACCCCGATTTGGTCGTTGGTGGGAATTCCGCGGCTTTTTTTTATTATA
>DAUW01000031.1:7921-11425 GCA_002505355.1 Euryarchaeota archaeon UBA229
CGTCCTGATGGCCGATTTCGCTTGCCGTAATGCCTGGAATTGGATTCATTACGGTTTCTACTGCCAAAACTTCGGCGCCTCGGTGCACCAATGAACTCGACCTCAAATGGAGGTAAGTCGGCAAATTCGGGCGGGGTAAACTCTACATTAATGCCGACTTCTCGTTGGATTTTGCTAACGGTTTTTCGCTGGGGCTTTTGTATTAATGAAATAACAATCCCACTCGAGCCACCGCGCGCAGTCCTTCCGCTGCGATGTTTGTATGCTTTGCCATTTTCCGGTGGATCATAATGGATAACACAATTGACACCCTCAACATCAATACCCCTAGCAGCGACATCAGTAGCAATGAGCGCCATGCATTCACCATTCTGGAATCTTGCCATTGCTCTATCTCTTTGCTTTTGTGATAACCCGCCGTGCAAAACCTGTGCTGCTAAGCCATCGTGAACGAGGTCGTCACCAACCCGATCGGCGCCTGCTCTAGTACGGCAAAAAACAATACTCCGACCACACTTCCTTACAATCTCACTAGATATCGTCGACTTCTTCGAGTTTGGCATCAACCAAAAATAATGAGTCATACTATCCATTGAGACTTCTTTTGGTCCAACCTCTATAGTTACAGGATTAGTTTGATAGTCTCGAACTAGGTCTGCTACCTCATCGTCCAATGTTGCGCTAAATAGAATGGTTTGTCGCTCAATTCGACACTCATCTAAAATCTGACAAACTGGTTGCATAAAGCCCATATCAGCCATTCTATCAGCCTCATCAAGCACGACTATGTCAACATCCTCCAATGATATTGACCCACGTTCGAGTAAATCCAGTAGTCTACCGGGACAAGCAACAAGGATGTCTACTCCTCGTTCTAAAGCTTTGAATTGTTTGTTGTATGATACGCCCCCATAAACAGCATAAGTGTACAGGCCAAGTTCCCTAGATAGGGGGTCTAGTACTTGGAAAATCTGTTCAGCTAATTCTCTGGTCGGAGTAAGGATAAGTGAGGTTGGACAACCCGGTTCCGCCGGTCGGGTTCGCTCGATTAGGGGTAAACCAAATGCCAGTGTTTTGCCCGACCCAGTTGGTGCTCGACAGCATAAATCATTGCCCAGCATGCCGTCTGGAATCGATTCTGTTTGAACTTCAAACGGTTCATTAATTCCCTGATAAGCTAGCGCCTTTACCAATTCCCTAGACACGCCGAGATCGCCAAAAGACACCATGTGAACATATACCGCCGTCTTCCAACCCTATTTGATACCCCCAGTAGTTAATCACGCCAATTTGGCTACCTGAGCAGTTGAGGTTGGTTGCCGCTAGGAAGTTCTCACCAACATGGCAACAGCATTGCCGCCGCCAAGACATAGTGTTACAATTCCGGACTCTCCGCCGGTACGACGCATTATTCCGAGTAGCGAGATCAAACATCGCGTCCCACTGCTCCCTAGAGGGTGGCCAAGAGCAATCGCTCCACCATGAAGATTGAATCTGTCGTGTGGTATGCCGACCTCTTTAGCGATGGCACAAGATGCTGAGGCAAACGCTTCGTTATGTTCGTAGACATCCACATCCAAAACTGTTAACGAATTTCTCTCTAACAAGGTATGTATCGCTGGTATCGGCGCACTCATAACTCTGTGAGGCTCCACCCCACTGGTGCAGTAATCTTCTACAAAAGCGATGACCTCCCAGCCATTCTCTTTGGCAATTGATTCACTGGTCATCAGTATCGCACTTGCACCGTCATTCAGTGTACTGGCATTGCCGGCAGTAACCTGCCCGTCTTTACTGAACACTGGTCTAAGGTTTGACAAAACCTCGATGCTAGAGTCTGGTTTTATGCCTTCGTCTTGGCTGAATTCAACATCATCTCCTCTACGTTGCGGAATGTTTACAGTGAAAGTTTCCCAGTCAAACCAACCATTACTCCATGCTTTGGAGGCTCTTGCATGACTACGAACGGCATATTCATCAGACTCATTGCGACTTATCCCTGATTCTTCGGCAATAGTCTCTCCAGTATTACCCATGTGGATATCATTGTAAACATCCCATAACCCATCATGAATCATTGAATCAATAAGTGTTGAATCGCCCATTTTTTTACCTTTGCGTTGGCCTGTCAATAACTGTGGTGCATTCGACATACTCTCCATTCCTCCGGCAATAATTACCCTTGAATTACCAGCAATTATGCTGTTTGCCGCCATCATGGCAGCTTCTAAGGAACTACCACAGACCTTGTTGACCGTAGCCGCTGATGTGGTAACGGGCAATCCTGCTCCCAGCGCAACTTGTCTGGCTGGGTTTTGGCCGCAACCCGCTTGAAGAACCTGTCCAAATAGAATCTCATCGACGATGCCACTGGTTGGATCTATACCTGTACGTGCACACAATTCCTTGACCGTCGCAACACCCAAATCAATCGCAGTCATGGATGATAAGGCACCCATGAAACTGCCAATGGGAGTCCTTGCGACACCACATATTACCACTCTTGGCTGGGTCATGACCAGCCCAATGACAATCATGACTTCAATGTGCTCATGGTATTTGCCAATCATTCCTTGAGAAGATTTGATGAAACATGAGTCTTGCGCATACTATGGCGAAGTTCAAAACCAAGTTTGAGACTGACAGAAGTGCGGACCAAATGAGACATGTTGAGGTCGAGATTGATTTCACCTCAAATGCTCTAGCATCAATATTATATCGACAAGGAGACACTGTTATCCTAGCATGCTGCACGAAGGAGGCAAGGTTGCCAGGATGGTTTCCAAGGGATTCAACTAAGGGATGGGTTCATGCAGAATATTCCCTTTTACCGGGGTCAACTGATTCAAGATTTCGCAGAGAGCGCAGAGGAGCGAAAGGACGCACACAAGAAATTGAACGATTAATTGCTCGCTCGTTGCGCGCGGCAGTTGATTTGGAGCAACTTGGACCCGTGGCACTAAATGTTGATTGTGATGTCTTGAATGCTGATGGTGGCACCAGATGCGCCTCAATAACCGCAGCTAATTTAGCGCTTAGATTAGCGGTGCGTCGTTTGATTGCTGCTGGACAATGTCTCCCAATCGACCAACGCCCAACAGATGATGATAGGAAGAGTGGGTGGCAACCCCCCCAGCTTAGTGATGCGGAGCGTCTGGAACACGAGAATCGAGTTATACCACATGACTTAGCTGCCATTTCGGTTGGCTTGATTGATGGTGAGGTCTACTTAGACCTAGACTACGTGTTGGATTCTAACGCAGATGTTGATATGAACATTGTCAAAACCAGTGACGGTAAGTATGTTGAACTACAAGGTACAGGGGAAGAATCAACATTTTCTGGCGAGGAATTATTTGCTCTAATCGCTCAGGCAGACGCTGGTTTGGACGCTTTGTTTGAGGCTCAAGCAGCAATACTTGACGGAATAAATTAGGCTTAATCTCATTGGAAGAATTGAAATGATGAATCATGTCCCGTGTACTTGCGGGTAGGTAGCTTAGT
>DAUW01000031.1:11788-12336 GCA_002505355.1 Euryarchaeota archaeon UBA229
TCAAGTCCGGCCCTACCCACCAATGTGCCTTTTTGTTGTTGGCAAACAACAATTACTGCATCTTGTTAAATTTTGCAAACAATGCATTAATTTGCTAGTCTCGCCTATGCGCGTCATGGGCGAGGAAATCGAGCACGATGACGAGCCCATCGAAGTCAAGGATGGGGAAGAAAAAGCGAGAGATAAAATCGCTAAAGAGCTGGAGGAAATTCGCCGCAGAAAGACCAAAACTAGTAAACGAAGATTTCTAACCAACAAAGAAGACTATGTTTTGTTTGCTGGAATAGGTTATGGGATTCTCTTTGCGATTCTTTTGGTCGGGATGTCAAGTGGGATTTTTGGATCCTCAACAACCTTGGATCACAAGGCTTCAGAGACATTTTTAGACACCGGAGACGAATGTTTGAATATTGAAGATCAGCCTTGGATTCTAATATTCCCAGAAAATGATGCAGAATATTTTGACCTATCGGGTCGCAATCTCCCAGCAGGTTATGCGTGGATGAATTATACAATCTACGAACCATCTGGTGGTTCTTGGACGACGA
>DAUW01000031.1:12676-12888 GCA_002505355.1 Euryarchaeota archaeon UBA229
GTTCTGCAAGTCTCCAACGGGAGGAGTACTATGCAAGCTCCGTTTGACGAATTTAGTGTCGGCGAGTACAAAATAAAATTCGGTATTAATGTTTACAATCAAAGCGACGATTTAGCCAATGCTTCGCTGGTCGAGGGTTGGGAATATATCAGCAAAGAAATCCATTTTGAACTTGAAGTGAATGATGGTGGCTTCTTATCGTTCCTGCCCGG
>DAUW01000031.1:13211-13354 GCA_002505355.1 Euryarchaeota archaeon UBA229
ATCGATGCTGATTCGCATCGAGAGGTGCGCATAACCGAGCCCGGCCCACGCACCTGTTGGACCACCAAGGACCTTGGAGATTGGGGCTACATTTTGATGGCTGCTGAGCTTGGCGGCGGTCGCGAGACTGCGATGCTCACCGG